>DATLDR010000126.1:0-21212 GCA_035525775.1 Flavitalea sp. | reverse complement strand
AATGGAACCTGGCATGTAAGTGCTTACACTGTAGATCCTCCGATTGACTGGGATGGTGATGGTAGTAAAGAATCCAATGTATATCCGGTTATAGATGCTTGTATCAAAGATGATCACACTACCTTTTTTGCGGGTGGTACTGGTGAACTGGATGAAGGTGCAATCAAATGTAATCAGAGCGACCCGCAGACCGTTCCTCTTACCTGGGTATTAGACCAGACTGAAACACACCTTACAGTTCAGGGTGTCCAATACATGATTGACGTATTAACGGAAGCGGAAATGGTGCTGAAGGAGATCGAGGTAATATCAACTGTTTCAGTTACACACACCGTTACCTTTTCACATTAAACTACAATCTGTCAATTTCATTTGCCACACGGTTACCCGACCTTGTAGACGCCTCCATGCCCCAATTGAGATTGTCTGCATATGCACCTGCAAAGTGAATGCGTCCTGCTGGTTTCATCAGCTCTGGCCAAAATTTGTGTAATTGTCCAATCGGAAAAGATAATCGTTCGCAGGTTGGCGAATATTTTTCTTTGGTCCAGTCCCTTCCGAGAGCCTGCTCAATAGTATCATTTTTACCAGGATAGAGTTCACGAAAGGCTGCAAGGGCGCGCTGTGGTGATATTCCGCCCGGACCTGTTCCAAGCACTATTACCCTGTGAGTATCCACTTCATCTGCCGAATGCCAAACCGACCATAGGTCAGGGTGACCCAGCTCCATGTTGATGCTTAGATTATCCTTTTCCCAGAATTTAGAACTTGCCTGGAAAACAAAACGCTGGTAAGAATCGTATTGTACATTTTTTATCACGAACTGTTTTTCCTGTGTTAAAGCAGGCGTTACAGGAATATTACCGAAGGCAGGTAGAGGAATGCAATTGACGATATAGTCTGCCCGCATTTCTTTTTCCTGGTCGTTCTGTTTGTATTTAACTGTTACACCGTTGTCGTCCTGGTGGATTGACAGAATCGGGCAATTAAGCCACACACGGCTTCCAAGCTTCTTTGCAAAAGCATTTGGCATCATCTGATTGCCACCTTTCAATCTGAATACTTCTATTGGAAATTCTGCTACTCCGCGTAATTTAAGGATGGCCGACTTCCACAATTCAAGTAATGCTGAGGCTCCATTACCCCCTAAAAATTCAAGGGCAGTTTTTGAAGCACCTTCCTTTTTATAAATATCAGACATTGGTATTTTATCAAAATGATCATAACCCACACCGAATGGCTGGTATTCATCAGTGAATTTTTCCAGGTAAGGTGCTATAAAAAGACGTGGCAGTTCGCCAAAAGGATTTTTGGAAAGAAAGGCGGTTTCTCTGTCATTGAAGCCAATTTTTTTTAGCTCTGCAGGATCTGCGAGCATTTGTTCAGTATAAAATTTTCCGTTGATCCTTCTCAGTAAATTTTTTCTGCGCGGATAGGGGAGTGCTGTAAGCTCCAGCTCCTTTACGTATTCGCGATATCTTTCATAACCGGGTTTTGTAAAATGTTCTGCTCCGCCATCGCCATATAAACCATCAGATAAACCATCGTGAACAGTGTATACGTGGCCACCATGCCTGCCGCTTGCTTCGAGCACTACTACATCGTGTCCCTTCTTCATCAGTTCATATGCACTGCACAAACCGGATATACCTGCGCCGGCAACAATCACTTTTTTTGGATTTTTTTTGGATTGGGCGGCATTTGAAATTTCAGGGCTTATCAGCGATGTGCCGATGCCCGCAATAGCAGTGTTCCTGATAAATTCCCTTCTGCTGTGATTGTACATGCTTATAAAGATTTAGTTGTTTAAATATTCAGGCATAGGATTCACGCAATGTCATAATATTTCACGCAAAGACGCAAAGAGTCGCAAAGACGCAAAGGGTCGCAAAGGCGATACATTTCTCCATTCTCCCTTCTCCTTTCTCCGTTCGAATAAATATAATGATTTATCAATGGAAAATTGGGCGAAATTGCCAGCGTATGCCCAATGAGGTCAATATAATTCCTTCTTTTAATATCGATCGGGTAAAATGGGACAGGTGCATCTGTGGAAGCGATAATGGACTGATCTATGCGTCATCCGCATGGCTTGATCATATGGCAGATCACTGGTCGGGCATTGTGCTGAACGATTATGAAATGGTTATGCCGGTGCCCTGGAGAATGAAATTTGGTATGCGTTATAGCTACCAGGTACCCTTTATTCAGCAGTTGGGTATATTTTGTGGAAAGAAAATTACGGATGAAGAGTTGTTTAAGAAAGCGCTTTTTTCATTGTGCCGTTACGGCGATTATTCTTTTAATTTCAGTAATTCCATTGGGGAAACTGAACCATTTGTAAACTTCATATTACCGTTCAATGAAGAATATGCTGTTCTGTCAAAACGATTTTCAACTGATGTAATTCAGAATATCAGGCGATCAGAAGGGCAGGATCTTCATTATGAAAAATGTGAAATTGATGAGGCTGTGCATTGTTATCAGCAGCTATACGGAAAGGTAAGCGAAGTAACAGATGAGCACTTCAGCCGATTCAGAAATTTATGCTTTTTCATTGGGGAAAATGATAAAATCATTGCCAGGAAAGTTACCGGACATGATCATTCATTACTTGCATTTGCGCTGTTACCGAAAGATAAAAGAAGGGTGTATAATTTAATCAATGGTACTTTTCCGGAAGGGAAAAAATGCGAAGCGAATTACTTTTTACTGTCACGTTTATTCATGGAGTTTGAAAAATCAGGATTGGTATTCGATTTTGAGGGATCAGACTTACCGGGGGTAAAAGAGTTCTACAGGAAGTTTGGTGCTTCTAACCAGCCTTACTATAAACTTCATTTCAATCATTTGCCATGGCCGTTGAAATTTCTTAAGAAATAACGGCAAAAAAATTTGGGGCTATATGTTTTTACAGAATTGTCTGTATCTTAGGTTCGATATGGGTTTTGTAAGTTTCGTTTGTAAAAACATCATTGACTAACTGTTCATTTTTTAAATTTTAATCATTATGGCGAAAACCGCAAAGAAAGCTGCGAAGAAAGCAGCTAAAAAATCAGCACCAAAAAAGGCAGCCAAAAAAGCGGCTCCAAAAAAGAAAGCAGCTAAAAAATCAGCACGCAAACCTAACGCAGCCTTCATGGCTCCACTTACTCCAAGCCCTTCACTAGCTGAAGTTGTAGGTAGCAAACCCATTCCAAGAACAGAAATAGTTAAAAAGATCTGGGAATATATCAAGAAGAATAACCTTCAGGACAAAAAGAACAGGCGAATGATCAATGCTGATGCAAAACTAAAACCCATGTTTGGCAACAAAGATCAGATCTCGATGTTTGAATTGGCCAAGGTGGTCAACAAACAGGTTAAATGAAATGAAACCAGCCTCAGGGCTGGTTTTTTATTTATTGATAGCATTGTTACTTTCTATCACGGCAGGTATATGGCAGCTCCGCACTAGGTTACCAGTTGATAGACTGGAATATTTATTTAAGAAAGGCATTCGGTTTGAAAGATCGTGAAAACGGTCCCTATCCTTTTTTTCACTGACACTTCAAGAGAGCGGTATATGAGTCATGCAAGAGTAAGGCATGCACAGTAATATTCATCGATAAACAAAATACCCTTCCATCGCTGAAAGGGTATCAATCAAAACTAACTGCAAGGAGCGTATAACAAAATGGGTTAGTACTGTAACATCTTCAATAACAAAACTATTATAATTTTATATCAAACTGATCGTAGTTTTACTAAGGAATTTGCAGAATGCCGCACAAATGAATTGTTACAAAAAATGAAAATTTTCTCCCGGCACACAGAACTAAAAACCGCGCGATCACCTTTATGATATTTTTTATTTTCAATTCTTCAGGATCATTTTTGTTTCGAAACAGTTCCGCTGCCTGCAACTTTGCTGCTGACAGATGCATCTCCCCAATATTTAACATCCCCGCTTCCGGCAATCTTAGTATCCAGCTTTTCAGTAGCCACTACCTGTGCGCTTCCGCTGCCTGATATTTTAACCGATGTAATGGCTGATTGCATTTCCCTGGCCCTGATATTACCGCTGCCAGCGATCTTTCCTTCAAAACTATTTGTTTTACCTTTTAGCGTAATGTTACCACTGCCAGAGATAGAAGATTGTAAAGAAGATGTTTCTATGTTCAATGAAATGTTACCACTGCCAGAACTTTTTATCTCAAACTGCTGACTTCCTGTTAACTGGTTTGTGCTGTTGATATTCCCTGAGCCGGAAAGATAAATGCCTTTCAATGCAGGCGCAGTGATGTGAATCATAATTTCTTTTTCTCCTTTTATAGTATACCCCTTTTTATTGCGGATATGCAATTCGCTACCTTTTATTTCGACTTCAATGTACTCCTGCAAATTTTGCTGTGCCTCTACCTTAACAGAGTGGGATGATGCATCAGTAATTTCTACGTCAAAGCTGCCATGGGTATAAATTTCATTGAAGTTTCCACTATTGCGGTCCTGCGTTACCACACGTCCTTCGCCACGTATTGTTTTAAAATTTTGTGCGTTCAGGCTTATGCTCCCTTCCATAACAATGAATAAGAACAAGAAGAAGGAATATGAATGTTTCATACCAGTTTGTTTAAGGTGATTGATTCAACTGTTACGTAGGGCAGCCATTAAATGTTACAAGTGATAAAAATATTCTAAAAGGGGCCATCAGGAAGTTTTTCTGCGGGCATGGAGAAGAGCGCAACCTATTTAAGATGATCTGCGTATCAGTTAATATTATAAAACAAATGACATTATGAAACAACCTGCACTATGGAGCCTGGTAATGATCCTGGCCTTAACATCAGTAATCGCCTGCAATAAAAAAGACGACAACAAACCACAAACTGTGTATACGAAAAGTGGCCTGCTGATAACAAACAGCCAGGAAGTGTCTGCCACACCTTCTGATGCCTCTGGAACAATGAATGTTTCGTACGATAAAACCACAAAAATGCTAACGCTTTCTGCTACCTGGGCTAATTTATCGTCCGATCCTGTAGCTGCTCACATACATGGCCCTGCCCCGAGAGGTCAAAACGCCGGAGTTAAAGTCGATTTTCATGATAATGTAAGCACGGCATCCGGAACGTTTAACAGAATCATTACTGTTGATGAATCAAGTATTAAGGAAGACAGCCTTCTAAAAGGATTTTATTATCTTAATATTCACACACCAGCTAATCCCGGCGGCGAAATAAGAGGACAAATAGAGTTTTGAATTTTACAGTGTCTTCAGATTTAAATTGCTAATAACACCGTTATTGAAGACATGTAAATTTTTTTTTTCATCCTGGGTTCGCCGAAGCCGGGTTGCACATTCTTTGCGTCTCCAACACATCCATCCTCCACCCACTTTCTGTGCTATATTCATCCATTAAGGTTGCATGTAACATCGTTAAATCTGAAATATTAAAAGTTAAAGTTTATCGTTCACTATCAGCAATTTGTGGGCGTGCCAGTCACCGTGGTACAACATTTGAATAAAGGAGGAGAGTGATAATAAAACTAAATTAATTGGGCATGAAAACTTTACAAAGATCAGTATTCACAATTGTGTTTGCTTCTATGATCATCGCAGGATGTAAAAGCATGAATAAAACACAGAAAGGTGCAGCAATTGGAACAGCAGGTGGTGCTGCCGCAGGCGCAGTAATAGGCCGTGCTGCCGGAAATACAGCCCTGGGTGCCATTGTTGGCGCCGCCGTAGGTGGTGTTACAGGAGCGGTAATAGGGAGGAAAATGGATAAACAGGCAGAGGAAATTGAAAAGAATGTTCCCGGCGCAAAAGTAGAAAGGGTAGGAGAAGGGATAGTTGTAGACTTCAATGAAAAAATTCTGTTTGCATACGACAAATCGGATCTTACGTCTTCAGCGGAAACAAACCTTAATAAGCTGGTGACCGTGTTAAAAGATTATCCGGATACAGACATTGAAGTACAGGGACATACTGACAGCAGGGGTACAGAAAAGTATAACATGAGGCTTTCGGAAAGGAGAGCGTCTGAAGTTTCAGATTACCTGAAGATGCATGGTGTAACAGCATCCAGGGTTACTACAAAAGGTTACGGTGAAACTGCACCTGTATCTGATAATAATACAGACGATGGACGTGCACAAAACCGTCGTGTAACATTTTTGATCACTGCCAATAAAAAGATGGTAGAAGATGCAAAGAAAGAGTCTAAATAATAATCACGTATCACTATTTAAATTTAAAATCTAACCAATGAACATGAAAACAGTATTGATCAGTGCATTGTTATTAACATGCATTTCTTTTGCCTCGGTTGCACAGAAATCATACGGATTAAGGGCAGGAGTAAATTTTCAGAATCTTAACGGGAAAGATGCAAGCGGAAATAATCTGAACAACAAAATGAAAGTTGGTTTTAACGCTGGCATTACAGCCGACATACCCGTAGCATCGCCTGATTATTTTGTTCAGACCGGCCTGCTTTTCGCTTCAAAAGGGGCTAAAATTGAAGGAACAAATTTAAAAGTCAATCTAAACTATCTTGAAGTTCCCATTACTTTTTTATATAAACCCATTCTTGGCACAGGGAAATTGTTGCTAGGAGCAGGTCCTTACATCGGATATGCTTTAGGAGGAAAAGTTGGTAATGAAACTATTTCTTTTGATAATGATTTCAAACATTTTGATGCAGGCGGTAACCTGCTGTTTGGTTATCAGTTTGCGCAAAAATTATCTGCTCAGCTTAATGCTCAGCTCGGTCTCGTTAATATAGCCCAGCATACGGAAGGTGATGCAACTGTTAAAAATACCGGGTTTGGCGTATCACTTGGTTATCAATTTTAATTATCCATATATTTTTATGTTATATAGAGGTTGCCATCAGGCAACCTCTTTTTTTAAGTATACTGCGATCATTCCCAGCTAAACGCGATATGGTGCTGCAGGTTTTTAAAAAGTTGTAGAGAACCTGAACAGTTAATTTCTGTCTTGCTGCATTTGCCATTCTCTTCCTGGTTCATCTACTCTGAATGATTCCAGGTTGCCCTGGTCCATCAATGTTACGTAGACGGTTTTGCCGTCTTTACCACCAAAAGCAATGTTGGTTGGTTGTTTTCCGGTGAGCATTACTTCTTTTATAATATAACCCTTAGGCGATATTTTCGCAACAGATCCTTTACCGAAACGTGCAATGTAAATATTGCCTTTAACATCGCAACGCATACCGTCTACGCCAAAGTCGGGAAATTCTATAAGTTTTCTTTTATTGCTGACTTCGCCAGCGTCTGAAAGGTCGTAGGCCCAGATTTCACGGCCTGCATTTACATATAATATTTTTTCATCCGGACTTACTTCAATTCCATTTGCCGTACCCAGACTGTCAAGCAGCGTTATTTTTCCGTCTGTATCGATGCGCCAGAAACGGCCTGTTTTATTTTTCCAGTTAGGATCGCTGGCATAGATCCTGTCTTTGCCGTCAATAGCGATATCATTTGGCTGGCTCATAGTTGGTTCATGCGCAAAAACTGACACTTGTTTACTGTTCATGTCAACCTTCAGCACATTATGACCAGTATAATCTGCAACAAACATGTCGCCCTTACTATTGAAACGAATGCCATTGCCGGTACTTCCCTGGGGTAATTCTACAAACAACTCCGGCTTACCGTCTGGGCTGACTTTCCCGATAGTGCCTTCCTTAGCAAAATTTACTGCATACACGTTTCCGTTTTTGTCTACCGCAGGTCCTTCACATCCGTTGGTAAAACTTTTTTCATGAGTAAACGGACTTGCCTTAAAAGTTTCTGTTATTTTATTTTGCTGTGCACAGCCAAGTAACGTTAATGAACAACCGAAAATTACTGCAATTGAATTGATCTTCATATTATATTTCTTATTTTTTAATCAGGTAATGCAAATGCCATGACGCTGCCGGAAGGTTTTTCTTTCGTGCCCGACACAGAAACGGCAATATACTGTTTTCCTTTACTCATAAATGTACAGGGCGTTGACGTGGCATTGCCGGGAAGCTTAATGTCCCACAAAACTTTGCCGCTGGCTTTATCATATGCCTGGAACCGCTTATCTCTTGAGCCTCCCAAAAAGATCAGCCCGCCCTTTGTAACTATGGGTCCGGGTGAGCCGGTTGAACCTGTAGGTGGTTCTCCTGCTTTTTGCAGCACCTCATTGTTGCCGGCAGGTACGGTCCATACATATTCACCTGTGTTAAGGTCAATAGCATTCAATGTGGCCCATGGTGGTTTGATAAATGGTTGACCTTTTGCATTCTGCATAATGGCATAAGCTGTGGTATTGATGTAAACATCATTAGTATCTGTTGAGGTTGTTTTGCCGCTTGTATCACTTAATACAGCAAGGTTTCTTTTCATCTCATCAACATCATAATCTTTTTGAGTGCGTTGGTTGCGTTCAAATAAAAAATCGACGATTGCTTTTTCTTTTCCCTGCAGAATGTGTTTGAAAGGTGGCATTTTGCCGGCCCCTTCCCTTATTCTTGTCAGCGCCTGTTCGTCTGTGAGCCTGTTTTTTAATGAAACCAGTGAAGGATACATACCTTCCTCACCTTTCAGGTCGGCCTTATGGCATACAGCGCAATAATCGATGTAAAGGTCTTTTCCGGATATTTCAGGGCTATTTTTGTTATCGTCTTCAATTTTCAGCAGCTTGCTGATTTCGGGAGACTGGTTTGACTTGAGGTAAATTACTGAAGATTCGGGATCGTATGCTGCACCACCCCATTCTGATCCGCCTATGGTGCCGGGTAAAATAAAAGTTCCCTTTACTGAGGGAGGTGTAAATAGTCCTTCGTACCGCAGACTTTTGAAATACTGCACTGCAGAATCATGTTGTTGTGGAGTGAAGTCGGCCAGTTCATCAGCAGTAATAAATTGTTTTGCATATGGAGCCGGCTTTGTAACAAAAGGCTGTGTAGGCCATGCGTGCTCTCCCGGAACATCAGAGGCCGGCACTGCACGTTCTTCTACCGGATACAATGGTTCGCCTGTTTCGCGGTCGAGGATATAAAGAAAGCCTACTTTTGATGTTTGTGCAACAGCGTCTATTGTTTTACCATTCTTTTTAATCGTTACAAGATTGGGAGGCGATGGAAGATCATAATCCCACAGATCATGATGAACAGTTTGAAAGTGCCATTTTCTTTTTCCGGTTGCAGCATCAAGGGCAATGATACAGTTACCAAACAGGTTGATACCTTTTCTGTCGGCGCCATAAAAATCATATGTTGGTGATCCCGTGCCTAAAAAAACAATTCCTCTCTTTTCATCGAGGCTCATGCCTCCCCAGCAATTAGCGCCACCCGCGTACTTCCATGCATCTGCCGGCCAGGTATCATAACCGAATTCCCCTGGTAACGGGATGGTATGAAATGTCCATGCAAGTTTACCCGTGATTACATTGTACGCACGAATGTATCCGGGCTGGGCGCCATAAAGTTCAGACACTTCATTTCCGATAATGATAAGGTTGTTGAAAATAATGCCGGGGGAAGTGGGCTTAATTGAAATTCTGGACGAATCGTCGCGGATGCCTTCGTTCATGCTCACTTTTCCTTTGCGCCCGAAGGATGTTATGGGTTTGCCTGTTGATGCATCGAGCGCAAATAAATTGTCGCCAGCGGTAAACAGTATTCTTTTATCCTTGCCGTCAGACCACCAGGTAACACCTCGAAAGGACCCACCGCCTGGTGCACCATTGAAAGGATCGTACGACCAAATTTTTCGTCCTGTTGTTGCTTCAAGTGCAAAGATTGTTCGCTGAACAGATGCAACATACATTACATCATCTGCAATAATTGGATTACACTGGCTGCCACCCGGGCGCGCGTTTTCCTTTGCATCATTATACTGGTACGTCCATGCTTCCTGTAACTGCGAAACATTCGTTGTATTAACCTGGTCAACCGGAGAGTAGCTGCTGCTGGCAGCATCCGCTTTGTACATCGTCCAGGTGCCGTTGTTTTTTTCTTTACAGGAAAGAAATAAAATTATCGAAAAGAAAAAAAGAAAAATTTTAATTGAATTCATCGTTGATGTAAATATTACTCCCTCATGCCGTTCTTAAAACTGATGAAATCCCATAGAAATAAATTCCAGTACTGTGGGAAGCGCGGCTCTCCAGTATACCCAGCTATGAACACCATCACGAACACGGTATTCATGAGGAATTTCTTTTTTCCTCATCAAAATATGCATAAGGCTGTTACCCTCAAATAAAAAATCGTCATCACCACAATCAATATACCACCGTACACTTTTCTTTGCGGTATCAGGCATGTTTTTAACCAGTTCAAGAATATTATTGCTGTTGAAATATTTAGCAACACCATCATCGTTAACCTTTACATTATTTTTTGCCATATTCTTTTTGAACTCATCGAGTGTAAGGGCGCCTACAGAAGCGCTTAACGGACATGCAGCAGAAAACAGTTCCGGGTGGTGTAAGGCATAGATAAAAGAGCCACCGCCACCCATCGACAAACCTGCCACCGCCCTGTATCGTTTGTCAGCTCTTATCCTGAATTTTTTTTCCACTTCAGGCATCAGCTCCTTAAAAAAGAAATCTTCGTAATTCCAATTACCTTCTATGTCATTGTAGTATCCTCTTTTTCCTGTATTCGCATCCGGCATAATGATCACCATCGGTGTGGCCGTGCCTTCCTTAATTGCTTTATCAGTAATGTTTAACACTTCTCCGAATTGCACCCAACCGGTATGGTCATCACCACTGCCATGCAATAGATACAATACAGGATAAGATCGTTGAGAGGTGCTGAAATCCGGAGGAAGATAAACTGAATATTTCCTGTCCATATTAAGGATGTTACTTTTTACCGTTTCATTCTCGAGTACCTTTCCTGTTTGGGCCATTGTGGCTATATAAATGCATAGAAATGCATTCAGCAGCATTAATTTTCTCATGGTCCTAAAATATGGAATTAATGCGTAATCGTACAGGCAGGTGTCCGTTTTCGTACACCGCTGATAGATAATAATTGTGAAACGCTTTGCCAGTAAGGGTTTTAGTGAATGGCACATGCATTGAGGAAATTGAATATCATCTTTTTCAACCGATTGTATGATCAAAAATTATTTTAAAATCGCATGGAGAAACCTGGTAAGAAACAGGGGTTTCTCCCTTACCAACCTGCTTGGCCTTACTATCGGTATTACCTGTACTATCCTTATTGCATTGTGGGTAAATGACGAATTGAACTATGACCGGTTTCACCGCAACTATAATGATATTTATAAAGTGCTTGCGAACCGCGATTTCAAAAACCAGATGTTTACTGATCCGAATATGGTGCTGCCACTCGCCAGCGCTCTGCAGAACAGTAACCCGCAGATTATCAATGCCACGGTAACCACTTATGCCAATCCTCACATTCTTACTATCGGAGAAGTAAAGGTTAAGAAAACGGGCATTACCGTGAACGAGCATTTTTTTGATGTGTTTACATGGAATTTTATTAAAGGAAATGCTTCCACTGCATTGGGAGATCCGCATGCGATAACATTTACTGCGTCGGCTGCTGATGCTATTTTCGGGAGCAAAGATCCGATAGGCCAGGTGGTGAAAATGGATAATAACGAAAACTATAAGGTGGTAGCAGTTATTCAAGATATACCAGGCAACTCATCGTTTCAATTTGATTTTGTTATCCCTTTTAATTATAGCGATCCGAATGTTAAAAACCAGATGAATGAATGGCAAAATTCCTCGTGGAGTGTTTACCTGCACATGCACCCGGGTGCTGATATGAAGAGGATGAATGCAAAAATCAACGAAATCAAAAAATCACACGACAAATACGACGCAATCAGCACTTACTTTACTTTTCCAATGAAGAAGTGGCGGTTGTACAGTGATTTTAAAGATGGAAAGAATACAGGTGGAATGATTGAATACGTTAGGTTGTTTACCATTATTGCTATAGTGATTCTCCTCATTGCCTGTGTTAATTTCATGAATCTTTCTACTGCCCGCTCGGAACGGCGGGCTAAGGAAGTTGGTATCCGCAAAACGCTTGGTTCAAATAAAAGACAGCTGGTGATACAGTTCTTTTCAGAGTCAGTTATTCTTGCCCTGATGGCTTTTTTCCTGTCTGTTGCGATTGTTTACTTTCTGTTGCCTTCTTTTAATACGCTGGTTGATAAAAAACTTCATCTGAACCTGGCTCATCCTGGCTTCTGGCTGCTGGCTTGTATCATTGTAACTTTTACAGGCATAGTTGCAGGCAGTTATCCCGCTCTATATCTATCATCATTCAATCCGGTAAAAGTGCTGAAAGGCTCACTGGCCGCCGGAAAAGCCGCAGTGCTGCCGCGTCGTGTGCTGGTGGTTGCACAGTTCGCAATCTCCATTTTACTGATATCTGCCACCATAATTATTTATCAGCAGATAAACTATATAAAGAACCGCGACATGGGATATGATCCGAATAATCTGCTCATGATAAATTCATCGGGCGAGATTGATAAAAATTATTCAGTAATAAAACAGGAACTCCTGAAAACCGGTTTGGTAAGCGCGGTTACAAAAACTACTTCACCGATTACCGCCATATGGTGGAAAACAGGCGGCCCTGATTTTCCTGGTAAAAGAGAGGATGCTTCCATTATTTTTTCAGCTCTTGCAACTGATGTTGACTTCTCAAAAACATTTGGCATAAAAGTAATAGAAGGACAGGATTTTACAGGGGCCCCAGTTGATTCATCTACTATGATGCTTAATAAGGCAGCGGTTGCAGCAATGGGTATAAAAAATCCTATTGGCATGAGAATGAAATATGCCGGCAAAGAGTATAATGTAATCGGCATAACCGACAATGTAGTGATGGAATCTCCATTCAAACCCGTTGATCCGTTAATGATGTTTTATGACAAAGATTTTTCATCAGTAGTGTCAATCAGGCTGAAGGAAGGTGCCCAGATCAAAATTTCATTAACCAAGTTTGAAAAGATCTTCGCGAGGAACAATCCGGCATTTCCATTTGACTATAGTTTTGTGGACCAGGAATATTCAAAGAAGTTCATTAATGAACAACTTATCAGCCGCATCACTAATATTTTCGCCGGCCTGGCTATTTTTATATGTTGCTTAGGTCTTGCAGGGCTTGCGTCATTCACCATAGAAAAAAGAACACGCGAAATAGGGATAAGAAAAGTGCTCGGCGCCACTGTGCAGCAACTGCTTGCCCTGATCTCTAAAGAATTTTTAAAGCTCGTGATGATTGCGTTTATTATTGCTGTCCCCCTTGCCTGGTGGCTCATGAACAGCTGGCTTCAGAATTATGATTTCCGTGTACACATAAGCATATGGCTATTTTGTGCTGTCGGATTTATGGTATTGCTTCTGGCGCTTGTTGTTGTAAGTGCTAATACAATGAAAACGGCGTTGAAGAATCCGGTGAGTAGTTTAAGAACGGAATAAATTATTCAAGAATTTCAAACCCCACCGGCTTAAATGTAAAATTATTCGACATGCCTGCTGAACATGCAGTCATTCCAACAACAAGATCCATTTTTGCTTCAAACAGCACATGGTCGCCCGCTTTACTTTTCGGGGGCAGCACCGATACTTTTCCGGTATTGCCATCAACTGCAACATGCATGAACACATTAAAGCAGATGGGTATAGCATCCGGTTGTATGTGATAAGGTTTCAATGCCTCGCTTAAATTACCGAAACAACCTCTGTGCGGATGTTCGTGCCCGTAAATGATGCGGAACATTTCTGAACTGCAGGGTGTTAACAAAAAATCATGTCTTCCAACGGTGTCTTCCTTAATCTCGAGCATTACATTGCTGCGGTTGGAAAACAGCGGATGGCCAGTAGTGAGGAATATCGTTTCAGCGTAATCTATTGTTCGCCCTGAAGAAAGATATTCTCTTATGTCACTGCTGTTAAAACATACAAGATCCGACACCTGTTCACCTTCAATGTCCACCACTTTTAATTTTTGCCCTTTATTCAGTGTAAATGCTACTCCGCTACGTGGAGGGATGATCGTTAGTGTTTGCATGAGAAATGTGTAATGGGCACTTCCAGTCGCTGTTGTATTGGCGGCCACTATATTGAAAAGTTTCAGAAGAAGAACCGTAATCGTCAAGCATCGGGTTTATTGATCCTGATAATTTTATGTCACGGTTCCGTACTGTATGCTTCATGTGTTCATAGTGCTCCTGCGTGCGCAGCAGTTCAAACTGGTCGTGCGGATTAAAAACTAGCGTAGGATATTTGAAACGGCGGCTCAACCTGCTGCTTGAAGGATGTAAACCGATCACAAAAAATGCTTCCTCTTTCAGACTGAAGCTGAAAAGAGGAGAAGCAGGATCTGCACTCACTCTATTGTCGTATGAGTAATTCAGGGCATCAAGATCCGACAAAGCCTGAAGTCTGTTCCACAGCATGCTGTCAAAAAATTCTTCATTTTTAGTTTCAGGTCCGGAAAAAATAATCGTTGCGCTGTGGTAAAGACTTTTTGCAATACGGTAATCGTCTATAAATGAGTAGATGAAACGTAAGATCAACTCATCATCTGCCGGGCACAGCATATTGCCTGCCACCATGCACCTGATCTGCTTATGGGCATTTGCGGCCTTTGCCGCCACACAGGGGAAATGCGGGTTGGCAATAAAAGAATGGTATTCTTCTATTAAAGGATTGTATGTGTGGTATGAATCACTCACTTATTTATACCTGCGTTTGCAGGTCTAATTGTTTGAGCTGCTTAAAGTGTTTCTTTGCATTCCTTAAAAATCTGTACCCTTTTCTGAACTCCCAGTATTGCACTCCATTTTTTTCGTTGTGTTTCGAAATAGCGTACAATACTTTCCAATGCTGCAAAACAATTCTGTATGCTTCAAACAATGTGTTTCCATTTCCATAAATATGGTGCGGCTCGGCCCCGCAACCATTGTATTCTAGTATTGAAAAATTTTTACCCTGTTTCAATTCTTCTATAGAACTACATTTAATATCGTACCTGCCATAATAAAAATGACCGGCGTAATGACTAAGGTCATCAAATATTTTTAACAGGCGTTCATCTTTTTCATGTGCCATGCTTACGAGCTTTCCTCCACGGCTAAGGTTAAGCGCCCGTGAAAGATAAAACACTTCTCCTAAGGGTATTACATTAGTCAGATTGTCTTTATGCTTTGCTTTCATTTCTTCCAGCTTGAACCTTACCCTGTCGTAGTTGTTGATCAGTTCAAGTAGCGTTGATTTGCCATCGCCTGTAACAGACAGGTACTCTTTTTTAATGAATCCGGTTATCGTGCCTTTCATCTGATCAGGGAACCTGTAATAAAAAACACTCAACTCCATAGGATAGTCTACAAATTCCTGTACCAGGTAATCGGCCGGCATAAGGCTATGATATTGATGAAATTCATTCTGGTTGGTTATCTTACGGAACATAAATCCCATCATGCCTACATCCGGTTTTACCGCAAATGGGTATACGAAGTTGTGAGCGGCAACTATTTGCTCAGCCTCTTCCGGCGCAATGCCATGTTGAATAAGTATAGTTCTGGGATAGGTGCCCCGGGGAAGCTGGTCATACATCTCTTTCTTACTTTCACCCTCAAAGCCTCCGAAAGTAAGAGTTGGATTTGACGGGGTAAAGAACCAGAACGACCGCGACCTGAGGCAATACCACAGCCATGCCGGCATGATCGGAATATATTTAGCGAGATAATGCCATGTTTCCCATCTGAACATGCGCACAAAAAAGTCGTTAACCTTCATACTTCAAATATAGGTTCAATAAGAAGTTATTGTATAGCTTTCGCTAATTTCATGGCCTCATCTGCAAAGTTTGTACCTGTTGTAGTTTTAAATATTTCATCTTCCGGTATTCCTGCAATCCTGGCTAAAATTACATATGCGGGCAAGGCATGCGATTCACTTTTCCATACAGCCATTTCTTTTAACGCTTCAAATGATGGTGATTGTTTCAGCTGATTTAAAAGTACTGTATCTCTTGACTGTGTGAGTTGCATTAATACTGAAAGACCTTTGTTCCTGTCTGACCATACTACAGAATTAATAAGCCTGATAAATGGCATTGAGGGGATATTAATTTTTTTTTCAGGATGAAGTGATGAATAATAAGCGATAACAGCTATTGCCCTGATGGCATTATTTCTCACTTCATCGCTTTCATCGATGATCGCATACATCAGTTCAGGGATCGCTTTATTTTTATCAAAATAATACGCAATAATCTGAGCAGCTGTAGCACGTTCCTGTGCATATGCGGATGAACGCAGCACTTTGCTGAGCACCGCAAAATCCTCATCAGCCCATATTTTATATTTCTCCTGGATTTTTCTTGCCGGTGGATATTGAATCATTGAATGTCCGTACTCCCAGTCTTCCCTTGACTGACCCGACTGAACAGCATCACTCAGGCGTGCTGAAAATTGCGCATATGCATGCATGTAATGCGCAGGCAGCCTGATCCTTAATTTGGGATTGTCGCGATGAAATAATATAGTGCTGTCATTTTCAGCAACACCAATGAACAGATGATAATTGCCATTTTTGTCGCAGCATACAAGTGCAGTTTTTGCAAACTTAACACCCGCGGCATGTTCTATATTTTTTTCAATGGTCCTGTTAAGAAGAAGTTGCTGGCCGATGGAATCTCCTTCTGAGATGCCGGCCAATTTCAGGATCGCTTGTGATGAAAGATTCCTGTTTCCATAAATATCTATAGAACCAATTTTTACACTTTGCGAACGCAGAGATATAAAATGTAGAAGAATGACTATTACCGCATTGATCCTTATATATAGCATGCTTCCCAATTTCAGGAATTTCCGGCTAACTTCGTCAATATTTATCAAAGGTACAGGACCATGCAAAATGAAAACGGGATCTTCAATAAACAAATTTCTATCCGGTGGTCCGATCTCGATGCCAATTTCCATGTTCGTCATAGTGTATATTATGATTTTGGTGCTCAGCAGCGGCTCGATATACTTAATTCACTTGGCCTCACAATAGATGTTATGAAGGAAGGTAATTTCGGGCCGGTTCTTTTACGTGAAGAATGTGTATTCCGGAGAGAGATCCGTTTAAATGACCGGGTCATCATCACCGCCAAACTTGCAAGGCTAAGCGCAGACGGATCCAGGTGGACAATCATACATGAATTCCTTGGTGCCGGTGAAACGCTACTCGCAACACTTACTGTTGATGGTGGATGGATAGACACCAACCTCCGCAAATTTGTACCGTCAACTCCACAGATCGTTAAAGAAGTTTTTGAAGGCATTCCACGGTCGGAATCTTTTGTACAGGCGTAAAAATTTATTTCCACGGGCACCAGATGACACCTTCATTCTTTTTGTCGCCCCGGATAATCAATGATACTTCAAACGTTTTAGGTTTTCTTGTTGCCTGTCTTAATTTAGATATGGTAATATCGTAACTCAGCCCCACCTGCATATTCGAATAGCTGAAACCGAAATAAGGCACTATTGCATTGTTCGACCAGTACCATAAGCCAACATTCACCAGTACATCAGTTTGTGTGAAATAATCATTACTAAGATAATAACCTAAAGCACCGCCAACAGAAAAGTAATTTGTTTTTGCCTGCTGCTGGTAAATTGCATTGGTGTTCAATAAAAATTGATCTGTCAAGTACGTTTCAAAATTTGCATGCGCCACGTAACGCATCGGCAGGTATTGGTTTTCATTTTCCAGGAAAGTTTGCTTCGGTTTGTTCAGATGATAGGCAGCTGCACCCAGATCAAGATTAGAGTTGGTAGTGGTAAAGCTGTATAATATTCCCGCAGAGGATGAAAGATAGGGTTTCATTTCTTTAAGCGCCGGTTCGCCGGTTGGTAGGTTCTGATCGAATCCTGTTCCTATAAACTGCTCGGGAAAATACAGGCGGCTGAAGTCGACACTTTTGTTTCCATAAATTCCACCGATGCCTATGCCAATGCGATGCTCTGCTTCATCAGCTGCGAGCAGCACATTGTACGACAGGTTAAGAGAACCAAAGGTTGATTTATGAATTCCTCTCATAGATGAATTATACATCAGCATGCCACCGATTCCAAATACAGTGTTTTCTGACATCTGTTTTTCGAGTGCCCTTGTGTCGTACGAAATCGTGCCGCTCGCATAAGGGCTGGCAGGGCCTATCCACTGATCGCGCAGATTTGATATCACGCGCCATTTACTGTTGATCCGGGCGGTAAGTGCCGGGTTAATATTAAGAGGAGAGGAGAAGAATTGGGAAAAGCTTGGGTCCTGACCGAATAATACACCGGCACTTATAGTGAATAATAAAAATAGAATAAGATGTCGCATCAGTGTCATGTCACTTTTTTATCGTAATAACATTGCATTTCCGGCTTTCTTGAAATGCCTGTCGTCTTTGCCTTCAGCTTCTACCGTCCATGTATAAACGTCCATTGGTTGTTCTACACCGTGCCACAATCCATCCCATCCTTTCAGCCGGTCGGTAGAAGGTGTGTAATCTTTTATTTCAAACATCAGCTGTCCCCAACGGTTGAACACCCTGAAGTATTTAAGCACCCTGATGTTGATCAGGAATGGGAACAGTTCATCGTTCTTGCCATCCTGGTTAGGCGACCATGCGTTTGGTACATACAGGTCGGACCTTATATCGGTTGTGCTGTTGAGCACATTCACGCGCAGTGTATCGACAGTTATACAACCTGCAGGTGATGTCATGATGATGGTGTAATCCTGGCTTTGACCATAGTTAAATACAGGATCATAAGTGTTGCTGAAGTTCAATCCGATATCAGGCTGCCAGTTGTAGGTATAATCAATACCTGGCTGGCGTGCTTTAAGATTTGTTGGAAGGAATGCATATGTTTCAACAGTTTCGTAACGCATGCCTTCAAGCGGTTGCTGAACATTATACACCACGCTGCTGTTTACCCTGTCGTTTGTACAGTTAGCGTCGCTTACGCTGAGTACAGTGTAGGTAACTGAGTTACTCACATTTACCGGCAGGTCGTAAGTGTTGCTGACAATTGAATTAACGATATGCGTTTGATCGCCGTCGGTATACGTGAATCTGAATGGAGCTGTGCCGTACAACTTCACTTTGATTGTTTGAGTGGAATTGATACAAACATTTCCTCCGCCTTCAAGTGTAGCATCCGGTGCAGGTTTAAAGGCAACGGTTACAGGGCGGACGATGCTGCACACGCCATCGGTTGTGGCCATAATATAATAAGTACCGCTTACAGAAACTTTGTTCGGATCAGGAAGCTGTGTAAGCGCTGCAGGATCCTGCCAGTAGGTAAGCGTAATGTTTGGATCACTGCCAGCAGTTACCGATGGAGCGGTAAGGTCAACAATAGAGAGGAAGCATAACGGAACAGGATTGTTGACGATGAGTGCAGGTGCTGCGCTCAGCTTCACAATTTCTGCATTGCTGGATGCCTGTGCATTCTTAACACACGCTGCGTTGCTGTTCATGACCACGCTTACAACATCGCCCTGTTTGAGTGTGTTTGTCGTATAGCTATCGCTGTTAGTGCCCACCGGCTGACCATTGAGCATCCATTGGTAAGAAGGACTTGTTCCGCCATTAAAAGGTGTTGCGGTGAAAGTGGTGAGCGAACCTTCGCAGGAAGAATTATACAAAGGCTCTATGGTTACAGCCGATGCTACCTGATTGGCGGTCATGGTAATTTCATTGCTTACTGCTACAGGAGTGGTGGTACAACCTGCGCTGCTGGTCATCACAACGGTTACAATATCACCGTCGTTAAGCGTGTTGCTGGAGAAGGTATTGCTGTTGGTACCGGCATTAATGCCATTCACCTTCCATTGATAAATTGGATTGCTGCCTCCGTTAACCGGTGTGGCAGTGAATAAAATCGTTGCACCATCGCATAGTGATGTTGAAGTGGAGGTGATAGTTACTGCCGGCGTTACAAGTTCATCATCCAGCGTAATAGTATTACTGTTCACTACCGGTAAGATAGCGCAGGTGGCGTTGGAAGTAAGGGATACTGAAACAATATCACCGGCTTTGAGAGTATTGCTGGAGAAGGTATTGCTATTGGTACCCACATTGAGGCCATTCACTTTCCATTGGAACACTGGGTTAGTGCCTTCGTTTAATGTAGTAGCGGTGAATACGATAGTTTCATCGTTGCACACAGAAGTAGAGCTGGTGGTGATGCTTACATCAGGATCTACTTCAGGATTGATGATGATGGTTACCGGTTTTATTGATGAACATCCTGCCGGTGATGTTGCCTTGATATAATAAGTGCCGGATGATGTTATCCTGTTTGGTGTTAGTACCGGTACTGTTGCTTCCGGATTCAGCCAGTATGAATAAGTTAATCCTGCATCGCTGCCTGTTACAATTGTGGCGGATGTAAGATCAATTGCTCCGCAAGCGGCGGCAGGGTTAGTGATGAGGAGTGATATGGCGCCACCTGATGGTGTGATGGTTGCTGTTGTTGAACTATTGCATGTACCTGGTGTTGCGTTAACAACGGTTATAGTGAAAGTGCCTGCCGGCAGATCGTTGAATATGGGTGATGACTGGAAGTTAGTTCCGTCGATGCTGTAAGTGTATGATGCACCCAATGGCGAAGTAACGGTAATTGAGCCGTTAGGTTCGAAGCAGGTGGGTGATGTTGTTGTGGCGGATACTGTTGGTGCGCCAGATGGTGTATTGATGGTGGCGGAAGCTGTTGTCTGGCATGCGCCTGCAGCACTGCTGATTGCAGTGATGGTGTATGATCCTGCACCGAGTCCGCTAAATGTTGGTGACGACTGGAAGTTGGTTCCATCGACTGAATATGTGTATTCATTGCCGAGTGGTGCGGTTACAGTGATGCTGCCTGTTGGAGTTGCGCAGGTTGGTTGCGTTGCAGTCGTACTGATTTGCGGTGCACCGATTGGATTATTGAGGTTCACATTTACTGATGCCTGGCAGGATCCGGCAGCACTGCTGATTACAGTGATGGTATATGATCCTGCACTGAGTCCGCTAAATATTGGTGATGTCTGGAAGTTGGTTCCATCAATAGAATATGTATACTCAGCGCCAAGCGGTGCAGTCACAGTAATCGAGCCAGCTGTTGGATTTGCACATGTTGGATCAGTTGAAGTGGTGGTTACGGTTGGAGCGTTCGCTGGTGCATTAATC
>DATLDR010000125.1:0-2669 GCA_035525775.1 Flavitalea sp. | reverse complement strand
TATTAATTCGTCATGGAAGGAAATGGCGGAGAACAACGCTAAGGTTACAACCGATAAGTCAGCCGTTCAATACATAAAAAATAAATTGCAGTCTGCACAATGGTTTATTCATGCCGTACAGCAAAGAGAGTCCACCATGCTGAAGATCATGAGGGCTATTATACAGATGCAGTATGATTATTTTATGACTGGCGACATTAACCAGCTGAAGCCAATGATCCTGAAAAATATCGCCGAAATGGTGAATGTTGATATTTCAACCGTTTCGCGCATCACTTGTAATAAGTATGCGGAATCTCCTTTTGGATTGTTGCTCCTTAAAGATCTCTTTACTGAAGGCATAGCGAATCAATCAGGCCAGGTAATCAGTAACAAGGTAATTCAGTCCGCCATCGAAGATGTAATTGAAAGTGAAGACAAGCACAATCCTTATACTGACCAGCAACTTGTAAAGATCCTGTCTCAAAAAGGATTTTCGGTTGCCCGGAGAACGGTTGCCAAATACAGGGAACAGCTCCAGATACCCGTTTCTCATGTGCGTGGATTATGGGCTTAACTTTACAAAATTGATAACGAACCATTTTAAAAACAATTTTACCAGATGCAGACGATTTTAATTATCGATGATGACCGTGATATGTGTCTTTTGCTGAAACGTTTCTTAACCCGCCATGGATATGAAGTTCTGGAAGCCTATAATGGAAAAAAATCACTTGAGCTTTTAGAAAATACTGAGCCTTCCCTTGTGATGTGTGATTTTCGCCTTGAAGATATGGAAGGCAATGTGCTGCTTGGAAAGATCAAAGAGCGGTACCCACACATGCCTGTTATTATAATTACCGGTTACAGCGATATTAAAATTGCCGTAGAGGTAATGAAGATGGGTGCCTATGATTATATCACAAAGCCCCTGTTCCCCGACGAGATTCTTGTAACCATTAAAAAAGCGCTGGAAACTTCTAAAGATTCCGAAGCTGTTGCACAGCCAATGCGTGCAGCATCACCTGCAGGTGGCGGATCCGATCAAAAAGCAGAATCTTCCAATCCTTCACAACAAAAAGGTGGACCTGTAATTACAGTTTCAGGAGATTATATTTTTGGTGATACACCGGTTTTCAAACAGATACTGCAGCAGATCGACCTTGTGGCACCCACCAACTATACGGTAATCATACATGGAGAAAGCGGAAGTGGTAAGGAAGCCATTGCCCAGGAAATTCATAAACGCAGTAAGAGGAAATCAAGACCTTTCGTTGCAATTGATTGCGGAGCGCTTTCAAAAGAGCTGGCGGGTTCAGAATTGTTCGGGCATGAAAAAGGTTCCTTTACCGGTGCGATGAATCAGAAAGTGGGTAGTCTTGAAACAGCAAATACCGGGACCATATTTCTTGATGAAATTGCAAACCTTTCCTACGATATCCAGGTTTCACTGCTGCGTGTTGTGCAGGAAAGGAAAATGCGCCGCGTGGGTGGACTGAAGGATATAGAGCTGGATGTACGTATTATTATCGCCAGTAACGAAAGGTTGTGGGATGCAGTAAGGAGGGGTAAGTTCAGGGAAGACCTGTATCACCGTTTTAATGAATTTAGTATTGATGTGCCACCGCTTCGCCAGCGTCCTGATGACGTAATGCTATTTGCGAATCATTTTCTTCACCAGACCAATGTGGAGCTAGGAAAAAATATCAAACGTTTCAGTCCTGAAGTGGAAAATATTTTCAGAGGATACGTATGGTATGGCAATCTTCGTGAACTAAAAAACGTTATTAAAAGGGCAACCCTTCTTTCAGACGGAGAGGAGATAGAATCAAATTCACTTCCTTTCGAGATCTCTCATTTCAGTAAGCTGCAATTTGAAAAAGGACCTGAGCCCGTTGCGGTAACCAATTCCGTAATGCCATCAACCTTTACGGAAGTTACGGAAACCACCCGGTCAGGGAATGCAGAAACAACCCTTAAGGGAGCCAGCATTGACGCTGAATATGAAATGATCCTGAAAGCTTTGAAGAAAGTAAATTTCAATAAAAGCAAAGCAGCCAAACTCCTGAATATAGACCGAAAAACACTGTACAATAAAATGAAGCAGTACCAGGAGTTCAATAATCAATAAATACCCTATGTCAGTTTCTGATTCGAAAATTTCCAATGCGACCAGGCAAATGCCTTTGTCTGGTCATACCGGTACCATTTCATTAAATGAGGTGGTTAAGGAGAGCCTGGAGAAAATTCATTCCAGGCATAAAAATGTAGACGTAATAGTAAGATTCGAAAACCTTCCATTTGCTTTTGGAAAAAGGGAGGAGCTGTTACAGTTATTCGATTTGATGCTGAATTCAATATTTAAAAGCACTTCTTCCGGAACAAAACTGTTTCTTTTCATAGACTGCATAGAAGCAGGGAAAGAAAATGGGAGTGTCGTTGATTCCACTGAGCGGGACTTGTTCCAGATCAGGTTTCACACCAATATCAAATGCCATGATAAATGGCGCAGTGAAAATGAGCCTGCGCTCGCTACCTGCACAGAAATTATTTCAAATCACAATGGGACCTTTGTGGTAAGTGACAGCAACACTTCCGGTTGTTTGTTCACGATTACAGTGCCGGGTAAATTATAACAATATGCCTTCTCTTTTTCCGCCCCAGATCAGGTTACTGATCATAGATGATGA
>DATLDR010000121.1:0-4934 GCA_035525775.1 Flavitalea sp. | reverse complement strand
TCGAGGTATACAGTGTTGAAAGCTTTTCCGATTGAACCGTAAGGTGTTTCAAAATGAAACTGGTCTATTAAAAATGTTCCGTTTTCAATCGGCTTAAAATAATGCTCATGCTTCATCATTAAAAAATCACCACCTGTTTGTTCATCTACAAAATATTCAGGGCTTTTCATCCTGGTAATTTTTACCGAAAGCACCCTGGTCTTGAAAAGATGACGTGCAGACCAGGTAATGCTGTCATTCAACTCCAGCAGATTACCTGCATTTTTTTGAAGAATTTTTTCATCATACTTTTTCATTGAATCCCTGTGCAGGTTAATACTTCTTGCAAGGTCAAAAACCCTTTCCTGCGGTGCAGCAATAAATGTTGTAAGATGTATGAAAGGCATACGGACGGTTTTATTTACTGGAAAGGAATTTTCACAACTTTCGCCTGTAATAATTTTTCCCTCACCTTAACGTATATGGGTGTATCAAAAGCAGTGAATGCATTGCGAACATATCCCATTCCTATAGCCTTGTTCAGGCTTGGCGACTGGGTTCCCGAGGTAACAAATCCAATCAGACCGCCACTAGGGTCTTTTATTTCATAACCATGGCGGGGTATGCCCTTGTCGATCATTTCAAAACCCACAAGCTTTCTTTCAATGCCTTCCGCTTTTTGCTTGCTGATAATATTTTTTGCGGTAAAATCCTTGGTGAACTTTGTAATCCATCCTAACCCTGCTTCCAATGGTGATGTTTCATCATCTATATCATTACCATAAAGGCAATACCCCATTTCCAGCCGGAGCGTATCACGTGCTGCCAAACCAATTGGTTTCATTCCCTGCGCGGAACCTGCAGCAAATATTTCATTCCATATTTTTTCAGGGGCACCATTTTCATCCTTAAAATAGATTTCAACTCCTCCTGCGCCAGTATATCCTGTGGCACTAATCAGTACATTGTCAACACCACAAAACTTTCCTTTTACAAACGTGTAATATTTCAGGTTCATGATATCCATTTCAGTAAGCGCCTGGAGGATCTTTGTTGCATTTGGACCCTGTACGGCAAGCAGGCACGTTTCATCTGAAATGTCATGCATTTCTGCATTATTATCATTGTGTTTCTGCAGCCAGTTCCAGTCCTTTTCAATATTGCTGGCATTCACAACAATCATGTATACTTTATTTTCCTCGATGCAATATATCAGCAGGTCATCTATAATTCCACCGTTCTCATTCGTCATACAGCTATACTGCGCCTTTCCCTTCGTTAGCTTAGAAGCGTCATTGGATGTTACCCTTTGGATCAGGTCCAAAGCATGTTCACCTTTTAAAATAAATTCACCCATATGACTCACATCAAATACACCTGCATTCCTTCGAACGGTCTGATGCTCGTCGTTTATGCCTGTATAACTGATAGGCATATTGTATCCTGCGAATTCAGCCATTTTCGCACCTGCTTCTATATGTTTCCGGGTAAACGGTGTCTGCTTCATGAAATAATTTGAAGGTGCAAAAATAGCGTTCTATCCTCAGGAGAATGCAATTTTCTCCTTCCGGTTCTTATGCTGGTTTTATCAATGATGCCTTGCATATTCACAGTATGTAATAAGAAAAGGCTCCTTTCGGAGCCTCCAAGTTTTCCTCCCGCTGGAAAGCGGGAAGTTCCAACTTCAACCATCCTTAGTTATATAATAAGCGGGCTGAAAGGTGTAAACAGGTAAGCTGTTTGCTCTTTTTTAGCCGTCTTCTTTTTTGTTGTTGACTGATCGCCTGTTGAACTGTTCTGTTCACGATTGCTGTTATCATCCGGCTGATCAGTTCCTCTGTCCAGTTTTTGCCTGTCTCTTTCATTGAGCCTTTCTCTTTCTTCAATGATTCTTCTCAGGCTATCCTTGTCTGTTTGTTTTTCAAAAGTTCCTTTTTGATCCTTTATCACCTCGTCTGGTTTTACCAGCTTGCCATCAGTTGTCATTACATAATCCACATTGGCATCCCAATCGAAATAGGAATCATAGTCCCAGTCAAACTGGTAATTTCTTCTTCCATAATATCTATTGTATCCGGAATTTTCAGAATGACGTACAACCCAGGGATTGTATGCCTGCATCAGTGAAGGATCAAACTTTATCTTTTTTCCTACCGGAATGAAAATCTCGAGAATAAGGCCCTGCCCGCGGAATTTACTGGCACGGTCAATTGTAATGCCACTGCTCAGGTTGAGAACCGTATCCTGCACCCGTGCATTAAAGCCGATCATCGAAGCACGGTGCTGTGCATCTGCAGGTGATTTACCTGCACTGTACTTATACATGCGAATGTGGTACATGGAATCTTCGCTTTTATTCACCCGCAGTTTTACATTGTTATACTTCATTTCATTTTCATTAATGTCCCACCCGGTATTATCCGCATGAACCCACCAAATATTATTGCTGAAACGTATTTCCGGCTCATCCACTTTCACATGAAGGATTCCATTCGCAGGTTGAGACATTGGAACTTCTATGGGTTCTGTTTTATCATAACTCCTCAAATCATTTGCTATGCTGATACCAAACATAATGGCCATGATCCATCCAAGGGTCCAGAGACCACCAAACACCCAACTTAAATTTCTGCTGCGATGACGCACACGCATTACGCGCCTGATCAGCCATGTGATTAAAGCAATGACAGGTACTGCAAGGAAAAAGATCACTGTTCCCCATGCCAGCATTTTCTGCCATCCTGAAGTCCAGAGGAAATTATTCACAGGCCACCAGGCCACGCCTCCGAAGATCAGCACCATCAACACTGCGAAGAGTGAAAGTGCAACTACACCAATTACAAAAAAGAAGAAGGCTTTAAACAGAACACCGATAAGATGTCCAAAGCCATAGGCCACCGGTTTTGCTGCCTGCGATACTTCACCAGCAAAAGTTTTTCCTCTTGTATTTGCAAAATCCCTTGCTTTTCCACCAAGGTCCTGGGCAGAACTTGAAACTTCCTGTCCCCAGGCCTGTGCACGGGTTTTTAAATTTTCCATTTCATCTTTTACATTTTGCCTGATGCGGTTCACATCCACTCTTTCACCACGCATTTCCATTTTCTGGTAGGTAGTCTTTGCTTCAGGCAACACCATCCAGAGAATAATATAGGCCAGCACGAAAGTGCCTGTGAATGGAGCTACAAATACATTGGGAAAAATATCACGGTTCCATGCAAAGAAGATCCCGTTGAATGTTCCGAATATGACGTTGAATAAAAGCGGCGCTACAAGTATTAATCGGATGATCCATACCGGCTTATTAAAATAAGCTGAAAGTCCGCCTGCAACACCTGCTATTACTTTATCATCAGGATTCCGGAACAATCTTTTGCCCGAATAATCATTCAGTTCCTTAGCGGGCAACACAATCCAGAGTATGAAATATAATAGAATGCCGGTACCTGTAAATCCAAACAATACAAGGATGATCCTTACTATGGCCGGGTCAATTTCAAGATAATTCGCAATGCCAGATCCTACACCTCCCAGTATTTTATCAGAGCTGTCGCGGTATAACCTTCCTCTTCTTTTTTTGAAGATTTCCTCAGCCCTGGATGAACTGGCAGTGCCTGTTGAGGAAGCGCCCGTATTTCTTTCAGCTGCATCTACTTCTTCAAAATCTTCTATCCTTCCCATCGACTGGATAATTTCATCGATGTCGGCATCCGTAACGGAGGTAGATCCTTTCTTTATTTTTTCATTCATCAATTCCGCAATGCGGCTTTCAATATCATTGATGATTTCATCCCTGCCCTCTTCACCGGCGAAGTACCTGCGAAGGCTTTCTATGTATCGTTGTAAACTTTCATAAGCAGAATCCTCTATGGGAATCACTCTGCCCGATAAGTTTATATTGATAATCTTTTTCATGGTATTACTGCTTTGGTTGAAGTTTTAAGAATTTTGTTTGTGGTTGGTTAAGGCATTTACACCGTTTGACAATTCCAGCCAGGTCTGTTCTAATTCAGTATAGAACTGCCCTCCTTTTTCCGTTAAGGAAAAATATTTCCTGGGAGGCCCCGAATTACTTTCCACCCAACGGTAAGTAAGCATTTCCGAATTTTTTAACCGGGTAAGCAGGGGATAAAGTGTTCCTTCAAGGATGTGCAGCCTGGCTGCCTTCATTTCCTCCACAATATCACTGGGATAAGCTTCACCCCTTCGGATTATGGAGAGAATGCAGAATTCCAGGATCCCCTTGCGCATCTGGCTTTGTGTATTCTCGATATTCATAATTCAGTTTCTTTTTCCCGGCTGGACCTTGATCAAACCGTGATGTTATAAATTCAAAACGAAGATATGGGATATTTAGTACCATGCAACACATAGTACCAAGTTTTTTATGGTAATGGATAAGACAAGCTAGGTAATAAATAATTTAAGGCGTTCATTTCTAATGAATTGTGTTAAATGCTGAATCCCAAAAATATTTTAGAATGGCCAACTTACTTGATGAGTGGCAATAAAAAACCCCGCAGTGCGGGGTTATATAATAATTTAATCTACTCTATTTCTTCAATCCTATTTCGCGCAATCTTTCATCAAGATATTCTCCCGCAGTGGCATCTTCATATGCCTTGGGATGCTTTTCATCTATACAGCTTTTTAATGAAGCGAGGCTCATACCACCCTTTGGGTGTAAGAAGAAGGGAATGGAAAACCGCGAGGTGCCCCACAATTCACGGGGAGGATTTACTACCCTGTGTGTAGTAGACCTTAGCTTGTTATTCGTAAGCCTTTGCAGCATGTCTCCTACATTCACAACAATTTGTTCCGGTAAGGAAGTAACACCCACCCATTCGTCCTGCCTTGTCAGTATCTGTAATCCATCTGCAGATGCGCCAACAAGTAAAGTGATCAAATTGATATCTTCATGCTGCTCGGCACGGATTGCAGATTTTGGCTCATTGGTA
>DATLDR010000120.1:0-6982 GCA_035525775.1 Flavitalea sp. | reverse complement strand
GACAAATGCCCATATTTAAAAAAGTGAAACAGCTTATTGATGAAAACTTTATAGGGAGAATATTAAATGTCAATATTGTTTTTCATCAGCATGGCATTGATTTCTCTGCAGATAACTGGAGACTTGATCCTGAAACAAGTGGCGGAGGATATTTTCATGACCTGGCTCCTCACCAGCTAGATCTTATGATGTATTTTTTTAAGCCGCCAGTGCTTGTGCAGGGTGTTTCTGTTAACCAGTCCAATAAATATAAAGCCGATGATGCGGTTGCCTGTACTATGCTGTTAGAGAACGGAGCAATACTGAATGGGCTCTGGTCTTTTACCACTCCCCGTTCTGAAGAAAAAGATATTTGTGAGATTACAGGTACTGAAGGCAGTATACGCTTTAGTGTTTTCGATATGAAAAAGATAACCTTAAGAAAAGGAGGGAGAGAGGAAAATATTTATTTCGAGCCTCTTCAGCACGTACAGCAACCCATGATAGAAAAAGTTGTTCAATATTTTTCCGGTAACGGAAGTAATCCATGTTCAGGCGATGATGGATATACTGTTATGTGGATGATAGACCAGGCAACCAACAAGTGATATTGTCAATTTCGCATCCACACCATACATGCTTTTGTATTGATTCCATAAACCTCTTCTGGATATTATCAGACACACCAAAAGGCATTGAACGAGCGAAACACTGTAGTGATCACCGGTATTTATTTTCTACCGTATAGGGCATTTTCTAATAGTTGTTTTTGATGCTAATTATCAATAAAATCATTTATTTTACGCTCCGCTTTCCTCAGCATCCCTAAAGAATTTGAATGGAGGGACAACGGTTCTTCCTGCTTAAATCGTCTTATTTCTTATTTAACATAAATTAAATCATGAAAACACAACGCAGGTCTGTATTGAAAAAATTACTCGCCTCAGTAGCCGGAGTTGCAGGATTTGGTGCGGCGGCCAGGGCAATGGATAACAGTGCTGTTGCTCAAAAAGAAACCGGTAACATCATTTATGATCAGGAGGTTCCGCTGTTCTCAGGTAATACGAGTTACAATGGTCTGGTATTCATCGCGGGCAAGGGAGCACATTTCCAGGGCGACATTACTTCTCATACTGATCATGTGTTAAAGGAACTTGAAGAAGAGTTGAAAAAAGCAGGATCATCCATGGAAAAGGTGCTTAAAGTGAACGTTTATCTGAATGATATTGCAGATTATAAAGGAATGAATGAAGTATACAAGGGGCGTTTTGGTAAAAATCCTCCCGTTCGTACAACCGTTGCCGTTGCAAAGGGGGGTGTTCCCGGAGATTCTCTTGTGGAAATAGATTGCATTGCTTACAAATAAGCAATGCATCCTTCTCTGTTCTTTATTTAACCATCATTAACAGCCTGACATATGAAACGCCGGGATATATTAAAAGGCATATCCATTCTTCCGTTCGCAGGAGGACTTGCCGCCTCAATACTTCCATCAGAAAAAATCAAGGCTGCACCAAAATCGCGCAAACGCGACATTTACAAGGAACTCGGTGTGCGCACTTTTATAAATGCAGCCGGTACTTATACTTTTATGACCGGTTCGTTGATGCATGATTATGTAGTTGATGCCATACAATCTTCCTGGCCGGAATTCTGCCTGCTCGATGAATTGCAGGATAAAGTCGGCGAAAAAGTAGCGGCTATGGTACATTCTGAAGCGGCTGTAATAACATCAGGTGCTTTTTCCGGATTAACCCTCGGGCTCGCGGGAGTGCTTACCGGCACCGATGTTGAAAAAGTAAAAATGCTTCCTTTTCTCGAAGGAACTGGAATGAAATCGGAAGTGATCTGCCAGAACGCACACAAGATCGATTACAACCACGCACTGACCAACACAGGTTGTAAAATGGTGTATGTAGATACTGTTGCAGACGTTGAAAAAGCGATCAATGAAAAAACGGCTTTGCTGCATTTCCTGAATATTCAGGCAGACCAGGGCCAGATAAAACATGAAGAATGGGTGGCGCTGGGCAAAAAATACAATGTTCCTACTTCTAATGACATGGCCGCTGATGTTCCTCCCGTTTCAAACCTGACCAGGTTTAATGATATGGGTTTTGATTTCGTTGTTGTTTCCGGAGGTAAAGCAATACGCGGTCCGCAAAGCGCTGGCATACTGATGGGAAAGAAAAATATAATTGAGGGTGCCCGCCTTCACATGCCTCCGCGCGGTTATAATATTGGAAGGGGTATGAAAGTAAACAAGGAAGAGATAATAGGAATGTATGTTGCGCTCGAACATTTCATGTCTGCCGACCACGACAGGGAATTCAAAATGTGGGAATCGCAGATTGCTGTAATTGATAATGCTCTGAAAAATATCAACGGCGTTACTACCAGGATATTCGTGCCGCTCTTAGGAAATATCACTCCAACACTTGAAGTTGCATGGGATGTGTCGACTATAAAAATGACTTCAAAAGATCTGCAGGAAAAATTGCGTAATGGGGACCCTTCTATAGAAGTAATGGGTCATGGCGACAATGCCATCAATATAACAGTATGGGTTATGCGCCCCGGACAGGAAAAGATCGTGGCAAAGAAGCTGAAGGAAGCTTTATCCACTATTTAATTATTAACTGATATAACTGAATATTTAAATTGATAAGGTCATTTGCGGTATTATTACAGGGGTCTTTGATAATATCATCTTTCATATTACTTGTAAATTGTAACAACCCGGAAAAAAAAGACGAAAATATTAATGCATGGAAAGCGCCTGAAGATTCTAAACATCTTGTAAATCCTGTTAAAGACGATTCCACTGCAGGTACAAAAGGAAGAGATTTGTACAAACTTTATTGCTGGCAGTGCCATGGAGAGAATGGCTACGGCGATGGAGCAGCAGGTGGAGCACTGGGGCAGCAACCAGCGAACTTCCACAGTGGCCGTGTAAGGAGGCAGGCCGATGGCGAATTGTTCTGGAAGGTCAGCAATGGAAAAGGCAACATGCCTCCGTTCAAAGAATCTCTGAAGGAAGAAGAACGCTGGCAGCTGATCACGTATATCAAAAAAATGGCCAACCGTGAAATCAGATCCGGGCAGCCAAAAGCATTACGTGAAGACATCAGTATAGAGCACGTGATGACTACCGATTCCCTGGCTGTGCGCATACTGCAGCATCCTGTTACAAAAGATATTTATTATACCACCTTTGATGGCAACGTTTTCCAGGTAAGCCATTTCAATACAAAGAACGCAGTAAGTAAAAAAATTCTTTCAGCAAAAGATCATGGCATTTCCAGATTGCAGGGTGCTGAATTCGTGAAGAATGAACTGTTCCTCTGCGGCAATGTTGATGATCTGGAAAAGAAAAGCACCGGAGGAAGAATGGTAAGATATGTAATTGATACAGCTGGAGCAAAAAGTATGACCGTTGTATTCAATACGGTAATGTACGGATCAAACAAAACAATTTATGATCATGGTTGGAATGCACTCGCAGTAAGTCCTGATCAGAAATTTATATACATTAACAGCGGCGCCCGTACTGATCATGGTGAAGTGCAGGACAACGGAGGATTGTATCCTGGCGCGCGCGACAATGCACTCACCAGTAAAATATTCCGCCTGCCCATTGATGCGAAAGACCTGATGCTTACAGATGATAAAACCAAACTTAAAGATGATGGCTATCTGTATGCAGAGGGCATACGTAATGCGTATGACATGGCTTTCGATCCTAGAGGCAACCTTTTTGCTGTTTCAAATTCATCTGACTATGATAACCCTGAAGATATGTTCTGGATCAGAAAAGGAAAGCATTTCGGTTTCCCATGGGTAATCGGAGGAATCGAAAATCCACAACAGTACAAAGACTGGCAACCTGATCCTGCAACCGACCCTTTCATCAACCAGTTCTCCCATTCCTGGCAGGTGAAATATTTCAGGAATGATACTACGTTCCCGAAAATTCCTGATACGCTGAAGTTTTCTCCGGGTGTACAAAATATGGGACCGGATGCAAATGAATACCGTGGTCATTCAGGCAAGGTGCTCGATGGTGATATAACTGGCGTAACCGTAAGCACGTTCACTCCCCATTGCTCACCGCTTGCACTGTTTTTTGATAATAAAAAAATGCTGTCAGACGAATTTAAGGGTGACGGATTTGTGATGAGGTATTCACTCGGTGCGCGCGGATCAATGATGAGACCCTTTACCTTGCAGGGATCTGATCTGTTGCATCTGAAAATGACTTATGATGCGGCTACTGATAATTACTTTGTGAGAACAACACGTGTAGCGGATAATTTTCTTGAACCTGTTGATGCCATTATGATCGGCAATGAAGTATTTGTAATAGAATATGGAGGCAAGCAGGGAAATATCTGGAAAATAACACTGCCTGCGGCAGGCAAAAAAAATAAACGATGAAAAAATCAATTTCAATTCTGCTGTGTATTTTCTGTTCGTACATTTTATTAGCCCAGGAATACAGTATCGTGATCAAAGATGGTCATGTAATCGATCCAAAAAATAATATTGATGGCGTAATGGACGTTGCCATTGCCAATGGTAAAATTGTACAGGTAGCTAAGAATATCGACCCAAAAAAAGCTGTACAGGTGGTGAATGCAAAAGATATGTTTGTTATTCCGGGAATAATAGACATTCACTCACATAATTTTTTTGGAACAGAACCGGATCATGGTTATAGTAATGGCACATCAGCATTGCCTCCTGATGGATTTACTTTTCGTTCAGGTGTCACCACTGTGGTGGATGCCGGTAGTTCCGGATGGAGAAGTTTTCCAACCTTCAAAAAGAATGTAATCGATATCTCACAAACGCGTGTGCTGGCACTGCTGAACATTGTTGGTGAGGGTATGCGTGGCGGTCCGTATGAGCAGAATACAAATGATATGGACAGCAAGATGACTGCTATGGTGGCTCAAATGTATCCTGATATTGTTGTTGGGGTTAAGGTCGCTCACTTCAGCGGTCATGAATGGACACCGGTAGACAGGGCAGTGGAAGCAGGTACCACAGCAAACATCCCGGTGATGATAGATTTTGGCGGAAGCAGTCCTCCATTATCTATTGAAGAATTATTTATGAAGCATCTCCGCCCGGGCGATATTTTTACACATGCATTCGGACAGCTTGAATCAAGGGAAGCTATTGTAGACACCGTAACCAATAAAGTAAAGCCATTTGTTTTTGCAGCACAAAAACGTGGAATCATCTTCGATGTGGGATATGGCGGCATCAGCTTTGCCTTTTCGCAGGCGATACCGGCGCTGAAAGATGGCTTTCTGCCTAATTCAATCAGTACTGATATTCATATCGGCAGCATGAACAACGCAATGAAAGACCAGACAAGCGTTATGTCAAAGATTATGGCCATCGGAATGAAGCTTCAGGATGTTATTAAAGCTTCGACGTGGAATCCGGCTACAGAAATAAAAAGGCAGGATCTTGGTCACCTGTCACCAGGCGCTGTAGCAGATGTGGCTATATTGAATATCCGCACCGGAAAATTCGGTATGTTCGATTATAAAGGATATAAAATTGAAACAGATAAAAAGTTTGAGTGCGAAATGACCATTAAAGGTGGTAAAATTGTTTATGATCTTAATGGTATTGCCAATCCTATTTATCCTCCAACGGCAGCAAGGCCGCAAAGGACACACTAATAAATAAATTATGAAGAGAACGATTGGTTTATTGTTCGTTACTTTTTTTGCACTACAGGCGTTTTCGCAAACTATCTCAAAAGAAGAACTTATTTTTCTTACTTCTGAATGGAAAGGAGAAAGGTTTGCCGATGGCCGGCCTAAAATAAGTGAAGACCTTGTTGCAAGAGCAAAAATCATCGGGATTGACGATGCGTGGACTGTATTAAAAAATTTAGGTTTCACCAACCAGTTTGAAATGGGATGGAAGACCGTAAATGATGAACCGTTTGCAGGACGCGCACTCACAGCGATGTTCATGCCCAGTCGCCCGGATGTGGAAAAAAGTATTAAAGAAAGAGGTCAGAAGCAGGGTAGGGCAGGCAACACTAATTCATGGCCAATTGAAGTGCTTACTAAAGGCGATGTATATGTTGCTGATGCTTTTGGCAAAATAAACGGCGGCACACTGATGGGCAGTACACTGGGCACTGCGATATATGCAAAAACAGGCAATGGAGTTGTATTCAATGGAGCTGCACGTGATCTCCAGGGATTAAGTGAAATAAAAGGCTTTAACGCCTTTGTGCGTGACTTTCATCCGTCTTTTTTACAGGAGATGGTGTTGATGGGGTTGAATGCTCCGGTTCGCATCGGTGAAGTGATGGTGATGCCGGGTGACCTGGTGATTGCTCAGAAAGAGGGTGTGCTTTTTGTTCCCGCACATCTTGCAGAACAGGTGGTCGCTACTTCAGAATTTGTGATCAGGAAAGACAAATTTGGATTTGAAATGGTTAAATCCGGAAAATATAATACCGGCCAGATAGACAGCCAGTGGACAGATGTAATAAAAGATGATTTTATAAAATGGCTGGAAAAACATCCTGAAGAAGGAAAGATGACAAGAGCTCAACTCGACGAGATCATGAAGAAACGTACATGGTAATTATCTGAAGATTGCGAATTATATGAACATCTACAAAATACTTCTTGGAATAGCCGCAGTTTGTCTGGCCGCTGCACTGGTAATGGTATTCAGCGGAAATGTATTGAATGCCGGACCATTCTTTATCGTTTTTTTTATTGCCCTGGCAATTGGCATACGCATGTTTCCCACATTCAAAGGTCTCTCTTATACAGTCATCATACTTGCAGCGGTAACTACTGCAATATATTATCCGGCCCCCTTTATTGAGATCAATGGTTTTAAATTATCAAAATTGATCACACCTCTGCTGCAGCTGATCATGTTTGGTATGGGAACCTCTATGAGCTTCCATGATTTTGCAGGTGTGGTCAAAATGCCCAAAGGAGTTTTTATAGGT
>DATLDR010000110.1:0-5086 GCA_035525775.1 Flavitalea sp. | reverse complement strand
AAGCACCAGCAGAAAAGATCAGAAAACTTATTTTTGCAGCGGGTATAGCATTGATCATTGGTTACACACTCGATCTTGCCGGCGTTACACCAATTATTAAACGAATCTGCACGAGCTCTTTTATTTTAGTATCCGCGGGATGGGTACTGCTTGCATTGGCATGGCTATATTGGATAACGGATGTAAAAATGTACAACAGGTATGCGTGGTTATTCGTGATGGTCGGGGTGAACGCCATCTTTATTTATATGTTTTATGAAACAGTTGGACACCTGTGGTTCAACGGAGTTGTCGCCATTTTTGTAAAAGGTTTTACAGCAATGATAAACACTCCTGAAAAGATACAGAATTTGCTTTCAGCCATGGTGACATTTTGTGTTGAATTATACCTGTGTTACTGGCTATTCAAAAGGAAAATTTATATAAAAATATAATGATATACCGGAAGGGTTCCCCCTGTATTATTCATTCAGGAGGTTTATCATCGATAAGGCTTCGCACTGAGCCAAGTAAAATCATAATTGAAAACGGAAAAGCAACCGGTATAGAAACGAATATGGAGAAACTATCAGCGCCCGTCATTGCGTTGCCTCTGCATTAAATCCTCACCAAACTTTTCTTGATCTTGTCGATGATGAAAACTATCTTCCTAAAGAATGGAAAGAAAAAGCAGAGAACTTTACCTACAATATTATTGCACCGTTGTTTGCGATCATCGCACAGCTACCAATCCACATCCTATGCACATTGAAGACAGGGGAGTCGTCAGTAACCTCGCCGTAAGTTTTCCGCATATTCATCTGGCAGTTCACTTTCTTCAATTGCTTTAGCTGCTTTCTCGATATCATAATGGAACCTTATAAATTCTACTTCAATACTTTTGGCATCTTCCACGCTGCTTTTTTCATCTAAAGTTAACAGTACATAACAGCCTTGCGGATTATTGTCTTTAGGTTTGCCCACAGAGCCGATATTGATTGCATGCCGGTGCTTACCTGACTCATCCTTTAAAATTCTATGAAAAGGCTTGTGTGTATGTCCGAAGCACATAATATCAGCATCGGCATCCTGCATAATACGAAGCATGCTTTTTTCTTCCCTGTCCTCAAATAAGTACTCATTGTTTCTTCGGGGACTTCCATGAACAAGCAGTAAATTTATTTTGTTGTTGTTAAGCTGAAATTCAATTCTGATATGCGCTGGTAATGTTCTCAGGTATTGCCTTTCATCTTTATTTACAGTTTTGTTCGTAAATGATATCGAGACCGAACCATTTGCTTTTTCCTGGTCGGTTTTATATGCGCAACCACAATCGTCGCTCGTTCTGCCGACACCAAAATCATAATTACCTGCAATAGCTGGAATCTTTCGTTTGCGGATCTCATTGATCACTTCATTAGGCCAGATGTTGTAACCAACAAGATCACCCAAACAGTAGATCGCGTCGGGATTACGTTTGTCTACATCGTCAAAAAAAGATTCCAGCGCAGGTAAATTAGCATGTATGTCACTGAATAGTGCTATAGTCATTCTTTTTAATTTTTAAAGTGTAAGATTTTAAAAATTGGTATTGCCGTCACCATTCCTGCAACTGGTGCTGATAAATAGATCCATAAATGTTCTAAATGTCCAGAAACAAGAGCAGGGGAAAGTGATCGTGCAGGATTCATACTTGCTCCGCAAATCGGACCAGCAAACATCGCTTCCAAAAGAACTGTAAATCCAATTGCTAATCCGGCAAACATGCCTTGTTCTTTACTTCCAGTGGCAACATTAATAATCACCAACATCAGAAAAAAAGATAAAATAAATTCCAGGACCCACGATTGCATTTCGCTTCCTGAAGGAAGAGTTGCTCCTAAAGTCTCGCTACCAGGAAACAAACGTTGGAGAGTAAAACTTGCCACCAATGCACCTGCAATCTGACTGGTTATATAAGGAAGAAGTTCTTTAAGCTTTAATCGTTTCGCTACTATGAACGAAATGCTTACTGCAGGATTGAGGTGGGCCCCGGATATGTTACCTAATGAATAAATCATTGACATAACTATCAGCCCAAACGTGATGGCAACGCCGGCATGAGTAACTGTTCCATTGGTTTGTTCATTTATCACAATTGCACCCGTACCACAAAACACTAATGCGAAGGTTCCGATAAACTCAGCTAAATATTTATTCATGTAGTCCCCTGTTTTTAATTGCAGCAGCCTGGTGCGCAGCACGTTTCTTTTTCAACGGGCTTCTCCGCATATACTGTTATACTGAATATTCCAGTCGTACCTGATTTAAAATCTGCCACTTGATCCGGCGACATATATTTTTCCAGGATATCACCAGGAATTGTAATGCGTTTTTCTTTTTGTACGGTTACATTTTTGAAGCCATTATTTTCAACTAATTTGAGATAAACCTGTTTTTTAATAGCCCCTGAAACACATCCCGCATACATTTCTGCCGCCTGCTGGATTTCTTTTGGCAACTGTCCCTCTAACATGATATCGGATATCGAAAAGTGGCCGCCAGGTTTAAGCACCCTGAAAATTTCCTTTATCACACCGTCTTTATTTGGAACTAAATTCAAAACACAATTACTTACAATTACATCTGCCGAATCTTTTGCAACTGGCATCTCTTCGATATCGCCCTGCCTGAACTCAATATTATTGAATCCCTGGACTGCAGCATTCTTTCGCGCCAGTTCTATCATCGCTGGTGTAAAATCAATTCCGATGACTTTTCCGGTATCACCAGTTTCATGTCGGGCGATAAAAGCGTCATTACCTGCACCGCTACCAAGATCGATTACCGTGTCACCCTTTTTAATTTTAGCAAACTGTGTCGGTAATCCGCAACCTAATCCTAGGTCTGCATCAGCATTGTAGCCATCAAGATCATTGTACTCATCGTTCATGATATTCGCTATATCTGAAGAACAACATCCCGATCCGCAACACGATGCAGCATTCTTGTCCTTGTCCTGCAATGCGATCTGACCATATTTTTCTTTTACAATATCTTTTAGTTGATTGGGCGTTTCCATTATTGTGTATTTAATTGTTATATTACGATTAATAATTGCAAAAAATTTTCAACAGCAATTATCCTTCATTGTTAGTTCGCTGAAAAAGCTGTTGAATAACCCGCGGTACTGTTTCCACACTTTTGGATTGATACAATAGCAAACACTCACTCCTTCAACATTACCCTGTATTATTCCTGCATTCTTCAGTTCCTTTAAATGTTGTGATGTTGTTGCCTGTGCCAGTCCCAGTTCATCAACAAGGTCACCACATATGCAGGCATTCTTTTTTACGAGGTACTGAAGTATGGCGATTCTTGCAGGATGGGCGATCGCCTTGGCCATGTTCGCCAGGTCGTTCTGCTGCTTTGTAAATAATAATGATTTGGTTAATCCCATATCGCAATATTACGATATAGTTTAAAATTGCCAAAATTATTTTTTAAAGCAAATCCCAATCTGAACCTTTTTTACGGACAGCCTTTTCTTCTTTTTTCTTTTCAGGTATTCTTTTTGGCGACTGTTTATTTTCTTTATCGACAATGATAATCTTCCTGATAATATCAATCACCGTACCACCTACGCCTAAACGCTGTGCATTGCAGTTAGCTGGAATTACCTGCGTTCCTGTGGGATCGAATACAACAAATCTTCCCCCAAGTTTTCCTGTTGAATCTAAAAGTTGAGCAGGAACATATACCTGCATTCTTACACTTTTATAACTTACAGGAAAATATCTGACATAATATCCATCTTTCTGCTGGTACCACTGGTCGAGCTTAAAATCGGGACGATGGATGTGCGATGGTTCACTAAGAACAGCTATCTTTTCATACTTCTCATATGAATCTGCACCCCTTTCAAAAAGACGCTTAATACCACCGTTGCCGGATGGAATATTATTAGAAACCATTCTAGCCACATTCATCCATCCTCCTTTCAACTCAAATATCTGTTTAGAGGTAAGCAACCTGCCTGCATCCGCCCTTACATCTGTTGGAAGATTATTATAATTTGAATTACTTACAACTGACCAGAGCAAAAGCTGCACGTTCCTTTGTTTCACATCCAACCTTTTACTCGATTTCAGCAACACGCATTCTACTATTTCTTTGTGGAAACCTGTTACTGGCGATTGCAGATATGCATCTCTCGGAGATGGATCCGGTGTTCCAGGCTCAAGGCAATAGGTCTTGAACTCCGCCTCATAAAGACCGGTTTCAAGAACAAAACCACCATCCTGCGTGCTCGCCAGTTTATTCAAAGAGTCTGGCAGAATGCCTGCCGGCAGCGAAGGATTGACTACATTCAAATTTGCTTCGCCGCCTTCATAATGAGCATTGATGGTCTTTCTCGAAGTTGATGCGCATGAACTGAATAATAAGATAATGAACGCGATAATGAGTAAATGTTTTGACATCAGTTAGCGCTTTAAGGTTTACGGATTGCTGGTCCTGCTTATGCTCTTACAAAATCTAAATTTCTTTTATCACTTAAAACAGCCGGATTAGTAAATTATTGTTAAGAAATGATTGAGATTCAGTAATAAGTTAAAGAACTGCATATAAGCGTTAAATCACGGAACTGCAGAATTTATGGGCGTGATAAATTTCTTTTAAACAACAGAAAATGTTTTTCTATGAGAAAGTACGAAAAAGATGCTATCGCAAAACTTAACAGCACGGGCATGATAATTACGTGCCAGTGCACAGGACTGCTCTGGATCTGATTATACGTTAAGCCATAAAAAAATAATATGGGGAAATGATACAGGTACAGTCCATAGCTGATCTTTCCGATAAACGTAATTACCGGGTTCACAAAAACGTTTCGCAGGAATGAATCTGCACTGTTACATTTCAGGGCAAAAAGAAAAATCAGGGTGCTGACAATTGTAAGCAGTATTAAATTTAGCAAAGCATTAAATACACCAGGCTGTTCAATAAAATAATAAATAATCATCACCACTGCAGCAGCTCCAATAAAATATAATGGCTTCCGTTTTAATATACGTTGCTCAGCAAATGCAAGAACTCCTCCGGCACTCAGAGAAAGTACACGGTAATT
>DATLDR010000109.1:0-4507 GCA_035525775.1 Flavitalea sp. | reverse complement strand
ATCCACTCGTGCACTTCTCCCCACTGGTCCTTTCTTGCCGTTACGCGGTACACTTCATCACCCCTGTTCCATAAGGTTACCTTACCGGAACATTTAGTACAGTCGCGGTGCGCATCCGTTGGTTTAAGAAACCATACACGGTTTTTGAAACGGAAGGTTCTGTCGGTAAGCGCACCTACAGGGCAAACATCTATTACATTTCCTATGAAGTCGTTGTCGAGAGCATTCTTGATATAAGTAGCAATCTGTGAGTGATCACCGCGGTCCATCACACCGTGTTCCCGTTTATTCGTAACCTGATCTGCAACATACACACAACGGTAGCAAAGAATGCAGCGCGTCATATGCAGCTGTATATACGGACCGAGATCTACACGGTCGAATGTTCTTCTTTTAAACTGGTAACGTGTGGATTCTTTGCCATGCTCATAGCTTAGATCCTGCAAGTGACATTCGCCTGCCTGGTCGCAGATGGGGCAATCGAGTGGATGGTTGATCAGCAGAAATTCCACTACACCATTTCTTGCATCTATAACTTTTTCACTTGTTATATTTTTTACGATCATTCCGTCCATTACGTTCGTGCGGCAGCTCGCTACCAATTTCGGCATAGGCCTCGGGTCGGCAGTTGAGCCGGCAGCTACTTCTACAAGACACGTCCGGCATTTGCCTCCGCTTCCTTTCAATGGAGTATAATAACACATTGCAGGGGGCGCTACATCACCACCTATTTTCCGAGCAGCCTGCAGTATGCTTGTACCCGCTTCCACTTCAATAGTGATGTTGTCTATAGTTACCTTAAATAATTTCTTCTCGTCAGCCATTCACAATAACTTAAAAATTAAAAGTCAAAAGTTAAAAGTACCCTTACTTCATTTTATTTTTCGATCATTATTTTTTAATGTGATTATTGATTTTGCAAGGATCTTTGATATCTCCTTGCATTCTGTTGTCAATAATTCAAGTGTTTTTTCATTATTACTACTCGTTACTGATAGCAATCTTAACCAGTAATATGTTTCATTCGCTGATCTCAGAGCTATTGAATAAAAATTAACCAGGTTTTTTCTTGAATTTCCTGATCTTCCTTCAATGATGTTAGCTCCAATAGATGTTGCACTTCTCAATAGCTGATCGACAATAGATATATGACTTCTATAAGGAACACTATTAATAAAAAGAACTACGTTTTTTGCAAATTGAAAAGATCTTTCACAAATATCGTATGGCATTTTTCAATCAAAAGTCAAAAAAGAAACTTAAAAAAGAGCAGGAAAAACCTCAAACTGAACACCACTTTTCACCATCACTTTTGACTTTAAACTTTTCACTTTTCACTTAAACAGCTACCGCTGTTATTCCGTAGTTTTTTTTCTGCGACTCTTCGGGATTTAACACATGCCATTCAAATTCATCACGAAAATGCCTGATGGCTGCCGCAACCGGCCATGCCGCCGCATCGCCAAGCGGGCAGATAGTATTTCCTTCAATCCGTCGCTGAATATCCCAAAGTAAATCTATATCACTCATCCTGCCCTTACCATATTCTATATTCGTTAGTATCTTTTCCATCCATCCTGTTCCTTCGCGGCATGGCGAACATTGTCCGCAGCTTTCATGCCTGTAAAATCTTGCAAGCGTTAAAGTATGCCGAACCACGCACTGATCTTCATCCAAAACAATAAAACCACCTGAACCCATCATCGAGCCTGTTTGAAAACCGCCATCGGCAAGACTTTCATACGTCATCATCCTTGTATCGCCCTTTGCTGTTTTTAATAAAAGGTTCGCAGGAAGAATAGGAACTGATGATCCTCCGGGGATACATGCTTTTAATTTTTTACCGTTAGGTATACCTCCGCAGTACTCATCAGAAAATAAAAACTCTTCCACGGAGATGGTCATGTCAATTTCATAAACACCCGGCTTATTGATATTTCCGCAGGCGCTGATAAGTTTTGTTCCTGTTGATTTTCCAATACCTATTTCTGAATAAGCGTCGCCACCCATATTGATAATAGGCACTATTGCAGCGAGCGTTTCTACATTATTTACAACAGTTGGTGAATCCCATAAGCCTTTTATAGCGGGGAAAGGAGGCTTGATGCGAGGGTTGCCGCGTTTGCCTTCAAGACTTTCAATCAATGCTGTTTCTTCACCGCAGATATACGCGCCTGCTCCGCGCTGCACATATATTTCGCAATCGAATCCTGAGCCCAGAATATTTTGTCCAATAAATCCGTTGTTACGTGCTTCTTCAATGGCGTGTTCAAGAATATCTACTATCCATGCATATTCTCCGCGTATATAAATGTAAGTTCTGCTGGAACCTAGCGCGTATGATGAAACGATAAGTCCTTCAATCAGTACGTGGGGTAAAAATTCCATCAGGTATCTGTCCTTGAAGGTGCCGGGTTCTGATTCATCAGCATTACAAACAAGATAGCGGGGCACACCTTCAGGCTTTGCCAGAAAGCTCCATTTCATTCCTGTAGGAAATCCAGCTCCGCCTCTTCCTCTGAGCCCACTTTTCTTTACTTCTTCTACAATATCCCCCGGCGACATTTTAAAAGCTTTTTCTACAGAAGCATAGCCACCGTTCTTCCTGTATATATCATAAAATCGTATCCCTTCAATACCCGCTTTATCTATCAATAATTTCTTTCCCATGGTGTGCCTTTAATTATTTCTCGCTGCTTTGCTTCTGCACTCATCAATTATCTGGTCAACTTTTTCCTTTGTAAGGTGTTCACGGTATGTTTTGCCCAGTTGCATCATGGGAGCATACCCGCATGCACCGAGGCATTCAACAGTTTTAAGTGTGAACATTCCATCGGAAGTTGTTTCACCAACGTTTATCTGTAAACGCTGTTTGATGTATTCAATGATCTGATCGCTTCCATTCAGCATACATGGACCTGTCTGGCAGACTTCGAAAAGATGGCGGCCTACAGGTTTAAGATTGTACATTGAATAAAAAGTAGCAACTTCATATACTTCAATTGGTTCGATCTTCAGCAATGAAGCAACATAATCCATCACAGGTACATCTAGCCAGCCGCCGAATTCATCCTGTGCAAGGTGCAATAGCGGCAGCAATGCCGATTTTTGTTTACCCTGCGGATAACGGTTTATTAATTTATTCGCCTGTTCTAATTTCTCTGGTGTGAATGATATCATTCTTATTAAAAAAAATAATGTGATTAATATTTACCGTCGCAACACCACTATCCGTCCATCTCCCCTGCAATCAGGTTTAAGCTGCTCATGGTAATGATCGCGTCACTCAGCATGCTGCCTTTCACCAGTTCTTCATATGCCTGGTAATAGACAAAACACGGACGACGGAAATGCAACCTGTATGGCGTTCTTCCTCCGTCACTGATCAAATAAAATCCAACCTCACCATTACCCCCTTCAACACTGTTGTACACTTCTCCGGGAGGTATATCTATTTCTCCCATTATAATCTTGAAGTGCCATATCAGCGCTTCCATTTTCGTATAAACATCTTTTTTGTCGGGCAGATAATATTCAGGCACGTCAGCGTGATAAACTTCTGATTCTGCTCCCTTGAATTCCTGCACTTTTCTATATGCCTGTTCTATTAAACTTAGCGATTGCCACATTTCCTGATCGCGCACAAGAAAGCGGTCATAGCAATCTCCTGTGCTGCCAACAGGAACTGTAAATTCAAGATCACTATAGCTGCTGTAAGGTGAATGTACCCTTACATCATAATCAACACCTGCAGCCCTCAGGTTCGGTCCGGTAAATCCGTAGTTCAGGGCACGTTCAGCACTAATGGGGCCAACTCCTATTGTACGTTCCATGAATATTCTGTTCCTCTTGAACATGTTGTTGAACTCTCTGAGTACATCGGGATATTCTTTCAGGAATTTTTCAAGACGTTCAAATGCTTTCGGTGTAAAGTTTCTTTCAAAACCACCTATCCTGCCGATATTCGTAGTGAGCCTGGAACCGCACACTTCTTCATATATCTCGTAAATGAGCTCGCGGTATTGCATCACATATAAGAAACCTGTATATGCGCCGGTGTCAACACCTACAATTGAATTGCAGATCAGGTGATCTGATATCCGCGCAAGCTCCATAATAATGATGCGCAGGTAATCCACACGCTTTGGCGTTTTTATACCAAGCAGTTTTTCGCAGGTGAGGTGCCAGCCCATATTGTTGATGGGTGAGGAGCAATAATTCAATCTGTCAGTAAGCGGTGTGATCTGGTAGAGCGGCCTGCGTTCAGCTATTTTTTCGAAAGCACGGTGTATATATCCAACTGTTTGATCAGCGGATACTATTCTTTCACCGTCAAGCTCGAGGATATTCTGAAATACACCGTGGGTTGCAGGGTGGGTGGGACCCAGGTTCAACGTTGTGGTTTGTTTTCCAATGGATCCCTCAGGTAAATTTATGTGGTCAGACATGAATGCCTTAATATTATTTTAATTGTTTTCAACGGATTATCTTCCAAACATTTCATCAT
>DATLDR010000106.1:0-3480 GCA_035525775.1 Flavitalea sp. | reverse complement strand
AAGACATGATGCTGTGGCTTGTTGAAATGCGGTACAAAGGATTGTCAAAGATCCGGAAGGTATTCAGCAAGAAAGAGATTGATTATGTAAATCACGGTGGATACGAAATAATCCCATCGGTTAATGATGAGCGTTATAGTGAGCTGGAATGGCAGATAAAATGGTTGAATAAAGCTCTTTCCCGTATCACAGGCGTAAAAAAAGTATACAGGTTCGCGAATGACAAGATTGATGAATTTGGACTTGCAGACGTGGGTCACATTATTGAAAATGAACTTGAAGGCGCACTCCACCCGGGGAAGCTGTGTGATGCACTATTACGTCTTGTACAAACTATGGGTGTAAATGTACTTTCAGGCCTTTCAATAGAAGGTTATGAAGAAAATAATAACGAAATAAAATTATATACCGACAGGGGGGTAACACTCAGATCGGAACAGTTGCTTATCTGCACAAATGGTTTTGCCCGCCAGTTGCTGCCCCAGCTGGATGTTAAACCGGCTCGCGGACAGATTCTTGTAACCTCACCTATACCTTCGTTAAAACTTAAAGGAACATTTCATTACGATGAAGGATTTTATTATTTCAGAAATATAGGAAAAAGATTATTGGTCGGGGGAGCAAGGAATATGGCTATCGATGATGAGACAACAACGGAAATGGAAATAACAGATCAGATACAGCAAACACTTGAACAATTTGTTTCAAAACACATTCTGCCCGGGCAACCGTTTGAAATTACAGATCGCTGGAGCGGAATCATGGGTGTAGGCGCTGAGAAAATGCCGATCATAAAAAGAGTTTCACCAAAAATTTTCTGCGCTGTTAAAATGAGTGGAATGGGTGTTGCACTGGCGCCTGTAGCAGCTGATACCATTACAGATATGATGAAGTGATCAGTTCTTCACAAATTTTAGTACATTCTTTTCTCCGAGACTGATAAAATACATTCCGCTTTTCAGGTCCGAAACATTGATATCCATCTGGTTTTTTGTTAGCAAAAATTGCTTCGTGATCTGACCCATGTTGTTATAAATGATGATCCTTTCTGCTACTGTACTGTTTAAAGTAAGTTTCAATGTATTCACAACTGGGTTAGGATAAATCGTTGCTTTTTTAGCGGTGACCTGCAATAATTCTTCTTCTGTTGCACCTGTTGCTTTGTCGGAGCTTAACAATCCTACCCTTTCCCCACCGGCATCAAATTGCTCTCTCATACGGATTGTTTGTCCAACAGTGAACATATTCGTGCATTCATCATTGGTGAAGTCCATAAAATTCATGTACATGTTGCCGGCGGCGCCGCTTGTACAGGTAGCGATCACGCCAGATGGGCAACCTCTTGTTGGTCCTGCCTGCGGTGGAGTGTCGTCTATTTTATCATCACCGCAATCAGTATCGCCCCAGATGTGACGCAATCCAAGCCAATGACCAATTTCATGTACTGCTGTTCTTCCTTTATTGAATGGAGCCTGTATGTTGGGTGTATTGCCAAATGCTGTGTATTTTATTACTACACCATCTTTTTCTGCCGCACATCCCGGAACGCTTGCGTAACCCATCATGCCGTTAAGATTACCCACCCACAGGTTAAGGTATTGATCGCGGTTCCAGGGATCATCACCACCAAGCACGCCAGACTTTATTTTGTCATCAAGGCCAAAAGCTGAAACGCTAGTGCTTTTCCTGATGATCCCATCTGTTTGCAATCCATACGGATCAATAGAGGCAAGCCTGAATTCAATGCGGGCATCGCCGGCCAGTTCTTTGAATGCCGCTGGAATATGTAGCGCATCCTTATTTTGTTTCCTGAAATCCTCATTAAGCACTTTTATCTGAGACCTTATCTGGTCTTTGCTGATATTCTGATCGGGAGTATTATATATAACGTGAACAACGACGGGAATGATAATAACATCAGGTGCAGCTATTATGGATGCAGAACCGTTTATAGATTGTGATGATAAGTTGAGGAAGAACGCGCAGGTTAATACGGATAGTAATAGGATTGATCTCATGCTAACACTTTTGTGATAGCTTAACACAGGCTGGATTCCGTTTAATACGGATAAAGGAAAATGATAGGAATTGGAATTTACGGACAAGTCCGAAGTGGATGTAAAAGAATAAATTATAAGTGAATAATGCAAGTGGTTTGAAAATTATATTTTTATCGGATGAACAAATTCACAATAAAGGCGATGATCTTCATGGCAGTCATCGTTTTATACGGATGCAGTGCAGATGATAATGAGGAAGGCAGTTCTTCGGACAATCTTGATGTGGTGCCAGCGGCAGTCAACCTTAGTTATCAGATAATCAACCAATTCAAGCATGACACCTCTGCTTTTACTGAAGGATTCACTTTTTATAATGGAAAACTATTTGAGAGTACCGGGGCACCGGAGCCGCCTGAAAAGACCAGCGGTACCTGGATTGGTTCAATTGACCTGCAGACAGGTAAGTATGATAAGAGGATAGACCTGGGAAAAACTATATTTGGTGAAGGGATCACATTTTTGAATGGCAAAGTGTACCAGCTAACATACAGGAGTGAAAAGGGGTTTGTATATGACGCGGCTACTTACAAAAAAATAAAAGAATTCAGCTATAAAGGAGAAGGCTGGGGATTAACAAATGATGGCAAAAGCCTTATCATGAGCACAGGGACCAGCAATCTTTATTACCTGGATCCCGATTCCTTAAAATTTATTAAAATGCTGGCAGTACAGGATAATAATGGTTACGTAAGTGATATTAATGAGCTTGAATATATTGATGGCTTTATTTATGCGAATAAATGGCTTACGGGCAATATCCTTAAAATTGATCCTGCTACAGGATATGTGGTGGCAAAAATGGACCTTTCCAAACATGTTGATGAAATCAAAAACAAACATTCAGGGGCGCAGGAGCTTAATGGAATAGCATACGACAGCATCACGCGAAAAACATACATCACAGGCAAAAAATGGCCGGTTATTTACCAAATTAAGTGGTAACATCCTTTTTTTTCCTTTACCTTTGCAAACTCTTTAAAAAGGAGTGCTCATGAGCGGCCGTCGGAACTATGATATAGCTTTTGTGGGATTGAAACCCGGAATCCATGAGTTTGAGTACGAAATTGACGATAAGTTCTTTATAGAATATCAGGAGCAGGATTTCAGGAACTGTATTGCCCATATCAAGCTGACACTTGACAAGAATAATGGGTTTATGCGCCTGAAATTTGAAGTGGGAGGTAAAATTGAAGTGACCTGTGACCGTTGTGGCAATGGTTTACCGCTTGATCTGTGGGACGATTTCAACATAGTAGTGAAAATGGTTGACGATCCGGAGGTAATGAATGATCAGGAAGAAGATCCTGATGTTTATTACATATCTAAAGGCGAAAGCCATCTACATGTTGCAGACTGGATCTATGAATTTGTAAACCTGAGTATCCCAATGCAAAGAATGTGTGGTCCTGATGAAATAGGC
>DATLDR010000084.1:0-7760 GCA_035525775.1 Flavitalea sp. | reverse complement strand
GTATATTTTAATGACGGATATTAGCCGTAGCCAGGCAGAAGATTTTGCCATGACTATGAAAACAAACTCAAACGTTACGTTGGTAGGTACCAATACATTGGGAATACTATCAAGCATGTTGGGTAAATCAATTGGTAATTTTTATTGTACTTTATCAAACGAAAGGCTAGTGCTGCAAACAGAAGAATATTATGAGGTGTTGGGTGTTGAACCTGACATAAGAATGACGGTATTTCCTAGAGATAATATTTTCGGTGGACACATGCAAGCAGTAAGTAATATCGCCGAAATGATAGGAAAGTAACAAACACGCACGTGGCGAAAACGGTTTTAAAGGAGAAAGAGGAGGATAAAAATGGGAAGGTGATATGATCGTTTGATCGATTTATGTCAGTTAAGCACAACTAAAAAAGTATTTGTCTCCACCAAGTTCGGTTGGCGTAAGATAATGGTCCGCACGTATGACAAAAAGACGTAATTGGGATTTCGTTTAAGTTCGGTTAATAATTTTTCGTTAATGTATTTCAAGCCGGTTCACTGGATCAAGAAGCGGTTTTTTATAACGATCAGCGCGGGGCAGACACTTCGCGCAAACGAGTCGAAAAGAGCTTAAATTGAGGCTGTAACAGATAAAAATATGACACCAGAACAGGTTGAAAACACGTCTTTGGTTTGGCAGCGAATTAATGATGATACTGATAGGTATCGGCATGCAATAGTTGATGGAGAGCCGGTTTTGCTTCGATTAAACAATTATCCGGATGAACCAGAATTTACTTTCATCTTTTTCAAAAATATGAATGAGTTTCTCATATATGATGTTCGTGGCCAACCTAAGCCGTGGAAAATTATGGATTATAACATGCCATAGCAGGCGTCTGCGCAAGTTTCAACCGCAAACAATCATAAGATTTGTCTGATTTTTTTGATTAGGCATTCCACCAAAGCCATTAGGATAAAAATTTACCGACTCAGACCTACGTATGTTCTAAGGGAGATGGGAAAGCGCAGAAGAGTAAAAGTGACGACCAGGAAAATCACTAAGCCACGCTAATATCACTTGATGTTTTTAAGTTCGGCCCCGAGTTGGTTGTATGGAAACGTTTCTGCAGTTTCGTGAGGGATTAAGGTTTGAAGTTGCAAACATTTGATTCAACAAACGGTTTGGTCATTTCGAACAGCACACCTAAATAATGACGGTAGAACCAAGAATATACGAACCACAAAAAATACCATTAAAGTTGTGAGAAAGCCAGTCAAAATTACAGCCTTTGTGTTTTCAATATATCTGCTTTTAACATTTTATGTTTGTGGAGGAGGCATGGTGACTTCATTAGTCGATTACCGCATTTGGAAATTGGTGGGACCAAATGAATTTCCAAAGTTTCATCAAGCCGATAACGCACGTATTATTCCGGTATTTGTCATTTTCTTTTTCCTATCCTTTGTCCCCCAAATATTATTGTTAAGGTTTCGTCCTCCAATAATTCCAAAATGGATGGTATGGTTAGGATTATTTTTAAATTCAATTATGTTGATTTCGTCTATAACCATTCAAATCCCTATTCAAATGAAATTAGACAAGGAATTTTCATTAGAATTAATTGAACGGCTTATATCAACAGATTTGACTTTTAGGGTCCTCCCAATGATATTATTAGCAGTAACAAATTTTGTTATGCTATATAAAGTGGTAAAAAATGATTCAAACTCATTTGAAAACCCTCATTGAACTGTCAACGAATGATTTAACCCGCGAGATATTAAAGAAGTTGAAAGTGGTCAAGAAGAGTCCTTTCGAAAAAGAGCCGAACCCGAACAGAGCAACACGTTTTCGACGCGCATCATCTGAAATTGTGTGTTGGGTCAATCCGGAAGTGAAATGTCTCGTCCGGTACCAGGAAATTACCTAAAACACCACAAACATGGTTTATAACATTTTAAACGGGGATTCTCTTGCTTACAGTTTCCCAGAGACGAAAATTAAAGGAGATGTGGTAGTTGTAAGAGAAGGTCTTATAGATGGGGATTTGTCGGGCGACAATCTGGATGACTTTTGGCAATCAAGAGAAAAATTTATGGGATTAACAGAAACTGAATATCATAGTACAGTTGTTAAAGAGTTTGACAGAATAATGAATGCGCCTAATAATTCAGAGTTTAATCTTTGGTTTGAATATGACTTGTTTTGTCAAGTAAATATGTGGTTTGTTATTTCAATTATCAATAGTTTACCGATAAAGAAAAACGTTTTTGCCGTCTATACTACTTATCTAGATAAAACCAATAAGCGATTTTGGAATGGCTATGGACCAGCAAACTCAGATGAACTTAAAGTTTGTTATGCGAATAAAATTCATTTAAGTGAAGCGGACATAAATTTGGGGAAGGACTTGTGGGAGGCTTACAAAAATGGTAATCTTGAAAAGCTGTCAATTCTTTCAAAGAATCAATCTTCAGCTTATCCGTATTTACAAGAAGTAGTAAAGGCACATATAGACCGTTTTCCCAAAGATGGCACAAAAGGAAGACCTGAAAAAGTTATCGAAGACATCACAAAAAGTATATCAACTGATTTTCATGAAGTTTTCAAAGAGTTTTGGAACCGTGAAAGCATTTATGGTTTTGGTGATACTCAAGTAAAAAGACTGTATGACAAAGTAATGGACGACCGGTAACAGTGCATTAAGAACGAAACTTATAAACTAATCCTGTAGTACTCATGAATATTAGTTTCACTTACCGAGGTAAGGAATACAGTGGTGACTTGTCAATGGTACAAGGTGCAGGAGAAAGCCGAGTATATCATTTAATAATCAACAAATATTACAAAGGTAGATTGAGAGTATCTGCTTTCGATAATCAATGGGTATTTAACGGAGAGTTTGGCGAGCTGGCAGTGGGGTTTGGCTTGTTTTTGCAATTAATAAATTAGATTAAATATGAGGTTAAGAGAGACGTATAGACCGTCAAGGACGAATACTTTCAGGTCAGTTCATCTCTTACCAGGTTTTCCAAGTTTTGATTTGGAAACGCCACAAAGAGTAAATGGATACAATAAGGATGGATATAGATAAACCATGTCGTTTCATATTTGATTTATTATGACACTTACTTATTTTGTGTCTAACTATACGTGACACGGAACATCCAAACTATCTGCGCACAAAATTTGAATCCAGTGATGTGTCCGGTTTTGTTCGTAAGTAATTGCGAGCATTAGATCTCATGTTTCAAAACGGACGCCGCTTCAGCTTGTTTCACAAAGTGTCTAGATCGGGACCTGGAGGGGATTGCTAATGGATAATGATTGCATTTCAACCACCAGTTGAGTGATAAATTCAAATCCAATTAACTCCACCGCTCCTTCTGAGGCTGACCCAATAAGCGACCAATACCGCCCTATGGAAATTAGTATGCTTACTGCAATAAATGTCAGATATGATCCAGGCAGGATTACTTTTTGAAAATGATGAAAATTGATCTGATCGTTCTTGCTCTAAAATGCCCCTACTTACTTTTTTTGCGCAAACAACCAGTCGAGCAAACCTGGTGTTTGTTCAACAAGAGAGCTTATATTATGAGTGCCTTCAGCCACTTCGGTATAACGTGGGTTACCTCCGTGATCCCGAAGCGCCTTAATCATGTCACGTGAATATCGAACAGGAACATTCGGATCGTTTTCACCGTGAAAAACCCAAACAGGAATGGAAGCGATCCTTTTGGCAATGACAGGATCCGCACCACTGCAAATCGGGATCGCGGCTGCAAATAAGTTTGGACGACGTGAGATAAAATTCCAGGTTCCATACCCTCCCATAGAAGCACCGGTTACATAAACGCGACCTGAATCTATCGAATAATCTTGTCGCACGCGTTCGATTGCAGAAAAAGCAAGTTGTTCATCCGAGCGGCTGTTAGGTAAACCGCCCCATGTAGCTCCCGGACTGCATTGAGGTACCAGTACAAAACATGGATATTTGTTGCGAATAGCAGAATCAACAAACATCGGGGCAATTTCCGCAGCCTGGACCTGCATCACGTTGTCAGTTCCGCTACCAGCGTGGTGAAGACAAACAAGCAACGGGTATTTAATTGTGCTGTTATAATTGATGGGCGTTAATAGTCTGTAACGTGACGTGTCTCCCCTGTTGTTCACAAAAGTGAATGGAGTGAACGGAGCTGCAATATTCTCCACATACTCGATAAAAGCGTCGTCATAAAGCGGCTTATCATAGGAACTATAAACCAGGTTTGTGAAAAATGCTACGCCACTACTAAAGAGGAGCCCGGTGATCAATAAAAATGAAATTTTAGTACCTTTTGTGTATCGATTTGAAACTTCAGGAACTCTTCCAACAGTCACTTACCTTGAAAAATTAAGGACCAGCAAGATGGGAAGAAGGTTCAGGCAAATGAAAATCACCTGCTGAAATCTCATCATATTACCTAGCGTGTGAAACGACGGTCCGCCGGTAACAGTTACATAAGTGTAAATTAGGCCTGAATACAGGGCGAACCCCACGATGCCTGTTAGTCTGAGCCAGCTATTTCTTCCCGCCTGAGAAACGATCAAACTTGTATAATACACTATCGCAGCAGACATCGCCGCAATAGAAGCGTATTGCAAAAAATCCGCTGACTCATTCCGGGTGATTTTGTAAAAGCCGACCAAATACCAGCCGGACGACAGTGCGAAAAGGATAAGGCAGCAAAAAGCTATCCAATACCTTTTTGCAAGAAAATAATGGGAAAGAACCACAATTAATACTAAAGACAGGGCACTTGAGAACAACAACCACGGCGCATATTCCTCCCGTTGAAAGATCTCCGTGCCATCATACCAGAACAAGATCGATTGAGATAATCCGGTTACAATTTGTAGCAGAACGATAGCGATCGCAAAGAGATAAAAATGTTTACTCATAAAAGTCTGCTATTAGTCGAAGTTGATAACGTGTGGCTACGTCTCACGCCCTAGAATATACAAAATAAATGCGTTTGACTTGTTCATCTTAACATACAATTGCAACTTGTTCCGTCCTCAGGCCCGCCAAAATCGCTTATCTTGATAGTAAGATTTACGGCTGCTGATGATTCATAAAAAAGACACCAGATTCGATGGAACTCGATAGCGTATACGTGATGGGATGGAGTGACCGCGGCATCGCCGCAATATTACTTGCTGCAGGGATGGTGACTTGCACTATTAACATTGGAGATGCTGAATAAAACAAGTACCGCGAAATAAAAAACAATTAAACTTTCTGCTTCCACCGAAATCGATTACATTTATCTGTTCGCAGGTTTTGCTCCACAATCCCGCGATATTTTCACCTTATCATCCTTTCTCCTGTTTTATTTCACAACACACAAACATGAATATTTTTAAAGCCTCCTTGTCTATTACACTCGTATGCGCGGTAATCGCTTCGTGTACAAAAGTTGAAGTCGCCGACAATTCGTCTATTTCGCAAACCACTTCCGACGATCTCACGTTTCCTGTCACCAATGAATTTTCAGGCTGCAAGATTCGCCGCATTTATCATGCTGACGCCTTTTCCGACGGAGTTGTGACGGGCCTGTTTACCTACAATGCCGCCGGTAATCCTTACAGCGTGACATACGATGCGGTGGGCACCGGCAACCAGAATCATTACTTCTACTACGACAAAATGGGCCGCCTTAAAGAATATCGTCGGCGTTACAGTCCAAATGACCCGGTGGAAGAAATGCGGCACGTATACGGTTACGATGCCAATAACCGGATCTCTACCGATTCCCTTCTTAACACTTGGGGTGGAGTCTTCCGCGTGTCCACGCTGACTTATGACAGCGTGGGACGAGTTGTCAAAGAAAGTACGAAAGACCTTTATAACACGACTGCGCCTGTACGAGTGGTCACGTACACCTATGACTCGCGTGGTAACCTGGCTGTGGCCGGATGGAAATCATCGTCGTACGATTACAACAAGGTCAGTATCTTCCGCTCGCATCCCGTGTTCCAGTTTATTCACCGCAATTACAGCCGCAATAATGCTGCGCCGCAACCAAAGTATAATTCGAAGGGACTGCCGCTGTCGATGAACCCCGGAAACGACATGTTCTTCAACAGCTCTACTATTACCAAGGCTGTTTATGACTGTAACTAAAGTATTCAATCAATTTTCAGCGAGATTGCTTATGAACTCGGCTTCAAGTACCGCAGCCTTACACGCTTTTTAAAAAAATGGGTCGGGCAGACAAGCAATGAATATCGGATGGCGAATTACTCCTATCGAAATAGTTAAGCGCCTAAATCGAGACCTTGGGACCGTTTTCGGCTGATCAAGACTTGTATTTCAGATCGTTGTACTTCAACTTCGAGTTCAATTAGCTCTTGTCCCTTCAAGGGAAAAATATTGGAACATACTCATGAATAATTTCTTCTCTTATTGTTTCAACCTTTGAAACTAGGATGCCTCAATAACCCATCGTTGGTAATCGAATAACTCCTAACCCAACCTGTGCAAATAGTCCAAAACAGGCAAGTGCTCCCATCCCCTCAAAAAACGAAAAACGAATTTTCCACCTCTCAATTTTGACCTGATTAGTTGAATGGCAAAGCCGGCTCCGAAAAGAACAGCAAACATTGAATAAAATCGATCATCAAGGAAAATGCTTCAATGTTTCCTATTAAATCATTAGCCCTGCCGTCTTTTATACAATAGCTATCACAATGAACAATGATCATTCCTAAAAGGGCGATTCCGTGCAATACGTCAAGGACTTCTATACTTTCTGCAGGTTGAACCGGCCGTGGCGAATCAATGGTGGTTGCTTGTGGCGTATAAGACTATTAGTTGAGTAATCTCAACGCTAAAGAGGAACTCACAAGCCCAACTTTAGTAGCTATCGCTCAAATAATCAGGCTTTTATTGCCTTTTTTGTTCCCTTGTTCTTTACTTTTAAGCCATTAATCCTTTAAAGCTCGGACGCCTTAATAATCCGTCGTTAGTTAGTTCCGAATAACGTTGTGATGCTGAACTCATACCAAATGAAGCAGAAGTGTTTTTAAAAAAATGTGCTGATTGACTCCAGGCTGCCAAAATCGATTCACTAACAAGGTTTATTAAGGACGGACATGTAGCAACGTTCAAATCCGATCAGAAACTAAATTATTCTGATCGTAAAGTATTTACCGGGTTCATTAACGCTGTTTTAAATGCCTGCATACAGATGGTTGCCAACGCGAGTAACAGCGCACCAATTCCGGCACTGGCGAATATCCACCAGCTAATGTTTACGCGATAGGTAAAATCCTGCAACCACTTGTGCATTACCCAGCCGGCTAACGGAAAAGCGATGACCGTTGCAATGACAATAAGTTTCAAAAAATCACGTGAAACGAGCAATAAGATGTTGCTCACGCTTGCACCAAGCACCTTTCGTATACCAATTTCCTTTGTTCGTTGAATGGTTGAAAACATTGCAAGTCCAAACAAGCCTAGACAAGCTACAAATATGGCAAGCGCTGAAAAAATACCGAATGCTTTTGCAAACAATTGTTCATTTTCATACTGGCGGTTGAAATTATCGTCCATGAATCCGTAATCAAAAAGATTTCCGGGATAAAATGCTTCATACTTTTTTCTTATGGCCGCCATCGTTTGCGTCAGCTCAGTGCTTTTTATTTTAACAGATATCTGGCTGTAAGTGCTGTAAGCTGGCATAAATCGAATTGGCTCTAACGGATACTTCAAAGATTTTTGATGATAATC
>DATLDR010000083.1:0-15481 GCA_035525775.1 Flavitalea sp. | reverse complement strand
CATTATCGAACGTATACTCGCTCACGTTCATTAGTTCGAATCCTTCGGCCATGGACTGCATCATCCCATATTCAATACCGTTATGCACCATTTTTACAAAGTGCCCACTGCCTGCTTCACCGCAATACAGGTAACCATCGGGAACAGCAATAGCTTTAAAAACAGGTTCGCAAAAATCAAATACTTCTTTTTTACCTCCTATCATTGCACAAATTCCATTCAATGCGCCGCTCATACCGCCACTGGTACCGCAATCAAGAAAATCTATTCCTTTATCTTCCAGAGCGGCAAATCTTTTAACAGAATCGTTGTAATTGGAATTGCCGCCATCAATAATGATGTCTCCTTTATTAAGCAGTTGTGTAAGTGACCCTATTGTGTCATCAACTACCTTTCCTGAAGGTACCATCAGCCATACGATCCTTCTGCCTGTTTGTGATGCTATCATATCCTTTAAAGAATTATAGGTCGCAACCCCATCGTGAGCGAGCATGTTGCGTGTTTCTTCATTTATATCGTAGGCAAGTACTTCGAAAAAATTTCTATGAAGATTAAGGGAAAGATTATAACCCATCTTCCCCAAACCTACTACTGCGATTTGCATACTTTGATTATTTAAGTTCTTTAAATTTCTGATACAAGGTAGAATAAACAGAATAATTACGCATGTAAACCTCCCGGTCCTGCATATCAGGTTTAAAAATTTCCTTAACTGAAAAAAATGATTTCATTTCCTGAATGTCGGCTCTGATGCCGAGGGCAATCATTCCCATCATTGCCGCACCTGCTGCAGAAGAATCTTCAGCATGCGTTAAAGAAATGTTTTTGCCGAGAATATCCGCGAGTAAAGTCACCCATTTCCGTGAACGGATAAAACCTCCGCTTGCATAAATATTTGTTACGGGCCCTATGGTTTCTTCTAAAGTGGATAGTATCTCATATAAGGCAAAAGAAATTCCTTCCATGATTGCCCGCATAAAATGTGCTGTTGTATGAATGGACGATACACCCACAAACATTCCGCGCGCGTCAGCATCCCACACAGGAGCGCGTTCACCATAGATGTATGGAAGAAAAACCAATCCCTCTGAACCCGGAGCAACAGCGCATGCCTCTGATATAAATTCTTCAAATTCATCTGCTGCAGTAAAATTTTTCTTAAGAAAGTTTTTAGTGAACCATTGCATTACATTGCCGCCATTGTTCATGGAGCCGCCGGAGATATACAGTTTTTCTGTAAGAACATAATTGAATATTCTTTGTTTCGGATCGAATGCGGGTTTAGGTATCATCATTCTTACTGCTCCACTGGTGCCGATGGTCAATGACACATCGCCTGCATCAAAAGCATTGCTGCCTATGTGGGCCAGGCACCCGTCGCTGGCACCCGTAATGAATGGGGTTTGATGATCGAGGCCAAACATTCTTGTATAGTTACCGGCAAGTCCACGTACAATATAATCCGACGGCACCAGCCTCGACAATCTGGATTCATCAATTCCTGCTATGTTTAATGCTTCCTTATTCCAGGTGCGATCATATATATCAAAAAGGCCGGTGGAAGATGCAACGGAATGATCAATAATAAATGACCCAAAAAAATGAAACAGCACATACTCTTTGATGGAAATAAATTTACAGGCATTTCTGAATATTTCCGGCTGATGATCTTTCAGCCACATCAGCTTGCAGAGAGGCGACATTGGATGCACAGGTGTGCCCGTGCGTTCATACAATCGGTGTCCTGCATCACTATATTTAAGGCGCATGGCATATTCACTGCTACGCAGATCAGCCCATGTGATCATGTTAGTAAGCGGGTGACCTTTATCATCAACCGCTATCAAACCATGCATGGCAGAGCTAAAGCAAACACCCGCAAGCTCTTCGCGGGTTGTAAGTTCAAGCACTTCTTTCATTACATCTGTAACGGCATCAAATAAAACACGGGGATCCAGCTCATGATAACCTTCCTGTTCTGTTATAACCGGATAAGTGCAGTTGGCCTGGGCAACAGGTTTTCCCTCCAGATCGAATGCAACCGCTTTAGTATTGGTTGTGCCAATGTCGATACCAAGAATATACTTCATGTTAGCGCAGGGAAAAGCACTCAGATCATTGTTTGTAGTTTATTTACTACTATATCTATTTCTTCCCGGGTGTTAAACTTACTGAAAGAAAACCGAACGGTAACCTGGTTGGGATTATTATTGATGGCGCGTATTACGTGCGATCCCTGGTCTGCACCGCTTGTACATGCGCTGCCACCGCTCGCGCAGATATTACTGATGTCCAGGTTGAAGAGGATCATTTCAGATTTTTCTGTTTTGGGAAACGACACACTCAACACGGTATACAATGAATCGCCAACAGGATCTCCATTAAACTTCACTCCTTCTATATTTGCTTCAAGCTGTTCCATCATGTACACTTTGAGCGACCTGATGTATTCACTTTCTTCCTTATAATTTTTTGTAGCGATCTCAAGAGCTTTCGCAAAACCTACAATGCCATAAAGGTTTTCTGTTCCCGCCCTCATATTTCTTTCCTGAGCACCACCATGCATGTATGGCTTGATCTTTACATTCTCATTTATATAAAGCAGACCAACACCTTTGGGACCATGAAATTTATGTCCTGCACCTGTAATGAAATGTACTGGCGTATTTCTAAGGTCAAATGGAATATGGCCTACTGTCTGCACCGTGTCTGCATGAAAAACTGCTCCGTAAGGTTTGCATAATTCTCCCACTGCGTGTATGTCAAGAATATTTCCTATTTCATTATTTGCGTGGAGCAAAGTAACCAGGCATTTTTCACCGCTTTCATTCAGCAGCTGATGCAGGTGTTCCAGATCGATGTGTCCGTTGGGCAATACATTTACATAGCTGAGCGCAGCTTCGCCCCGGCAATGGAGGTACTCTACTGTATGCAATGTTGCATGATGCTCGATGAGCGATGTAATAATGTGTGTGCACCCAAGGTCGCGCACTGATGAGGTGATGGCGGTATTGGTACTTTCTGTGCCTCCTGAAGTAAAGAATATTTCAGCAGGGTGTGCATTCAGGATCTTTGCAACACTTTTGCGTGCACTTTCAATGGCCATACGGCTTTCCCTGCCGTAAGAATAAATAGAAGAAGGGTTGCCGAATTTTTCAGTAAGATAGGGAGTCATTGCGTTTAGCACCTCCTTATCTAATGGTGTGGTTGCGGCGTTGTCGAGGTAAATGCGAAGCATGAGGGTAGCTTGAATCTTTAAAGTGAAAAGTTAAAAGTTAAAAGTTAAAAGTATGAATTAGCTATTTACAACTTTTGACTTTTAACTTTTAACTTTTCAACTGAACTCCTTAATATCCTGCATCAGGCGAACAGCAATATTATTTGCGGTAGTTTCAAAGCTGCTCTCTGCATATATTCTGATGATAGGTTCTGTGTTTGAAGTACGCAAATGCACCCAATCACTGTCGAACTCGATCTTAAGTCCATCTTCTGTGTTAACAGGCTGTTTTTTATACTTATTCCTGATCTGTTCAAAGACCTGATGAACGTTAACGTTCTTGCTTAATTCGATTTTATTCTTTGAAATAAAGTAATCCGGATATTTCGTTCTGAACGATTTCATTCCATTGCGGTGGTTAGACAGGGAGCTTAAGAATAAGGCGATTCCAATCAATGCATCCCTGCCATAATGCAGGTCGGGCACTATAATGCCGCCATTGCCTTCTCCGCCTATCACTGCGCCAACTTCCTTCATTTTAGTGACTACGTTCACTTCCCCTACCGCCGAAGGAAAATACTGGCCACCGTGATTGAGAGTAATTTCTTTCAGCGCTTTTGTACTGCTCATGTTACTAACGGTGTTGCCCGGGCGCTTTTTGAGCACATAGTCGGCTACTGCTACGAGCGTGTATTCTTCACCAAACATGCTTCCATCCTCGCAAACAAAGCAAAGCCTGTCAACATCAGGGTCAACAGCGATGCCGAGATCAGCTTTGTTTTTTCTGACTGCAGCACTTAATTCAGAAAGATTTTCTGGTAATGGCTCTGGATTGTGTGCAAATTTTCCATCAACTTCCCCATTAAGCACAATTACTTCTTCCACACCCAATGCTTTTAACAACGGTGGGATAAAGAGAGCTCCGGTAGAATTGATCACATCTACCACTATCCGGTAATTTTTTTTGCGGATTCCCTCCACCTCTACAAGCGGGTAATTGAGAACTGCATCTATATGTTTCCTGAGATATGTATTGTTAACGCTGTAAGTGCCGAGTTTCTCAACAGAAGGAAACAAGAAGTCGTCCTTCGCGGCTTTCTCCAGAACGGCCTGACCATCGCTTCCACTGATAAATTCGCCATCTGCATTCAGCAATTTCAATGCATTCCATTCACGAGGATTGTGGCTCGCTGTAATGATAATACCGCCTGCTGCTTTTTCACCTGTAACAGCGATTTCAACGGTAGGAGTAGTGGAAAGGCCAAGATCTATCACATCAAAACCAAGTCCTGTAAGTGTGTTTACTACCAGATTCTGGACCATCGGTCCGCTGATACGGCCATCACGGCCTATTACGATTTTACGGTTGTTAGATTTTGACAGTAACCAGCTACCGAAAGCTGCCGCAAATCTTACTATATCGAGCGGCGTTAGATTGTCTCCTGGTTTCCCTCCTATAGTTCCTCTGATGCCTGAAATACTTTTTATCAATGCCACTGTTTCCGGTTTAGTAGGCACAAAAATAATGGTTTACGTTCTATAAGCCTTACACTTTCGTTGTTTACTTTTGCAGGGATGGCGTGGCTGTTGCACTAGGCTGGACAGGAATTGCTTAGCTTAGTTAAATATTAATGTAAATGGGAGAAATTTTATTAATCCTGGGGTTGATTTTACTGAACGGATTATTTTCAATGGCGGAGATCGCCCTAGTTTCTGCCCGTAAAGCACGCCTTGAAGCACAGGCAAATAAAGGTGATAAATCGGCAAAAGAAGCACTCGAACTCTCCAATCATCCCGACACATTCCTATCTACTGTCCAGATCGGAATAACCCTGATAGGCATCCTTACGGGTATCTTATCTGGCGAAAAATTAAAATCAGACTTTGTTGCCTTTCTTAATCGTTTTGAGTCTATCGCTAATTACAGTAACGGTATAGCCACGGCCATCATAGTGATCATCATTACCTTTTTTTCAATGGTGCTCGGCGAGCTGGTACCTAAAAGGCTGGGACTCGCCCGGCCGGAAACCATCGCCAAATTCATGGCCCGGCCTATGCATATCCTCAGCAGGATCACGCATCCGTTTATCTGGTTACTGTCGAAGTCCACTTTCCTGATCGTGAAGCTTTTCAATATCAAAACCACCGACAACCAGGTAACAGAAGAAGAGATCAAAGCGATTATCAGTGAAGGAACGGAACAGGGCACCATCGAAGAAGCAGAGCAGGAAATCATCGAAAGGGTTTTTCACCTTGGCGACCGCACCATCACTTCGCTTATGACTCACCGCAGCGACCTTATATGGTTCGACCTGAATGATAATGAAGAGGCCATCAAAGAAAAAATATTAGAGGAACCACATTCGGTTTACCCAATTTGCGATGGCGAGATAGACAACATCAAAGGCGTTGTTTCCATTAAAGACCTTTATGTTTCGAACGACCTTGCATTATTCAAAGACATTATGCAGCCACCACTGTATGTGCCAGAAAATAATACAGCCTACCAGGTTCTTGAAAAATACAAGCAGTCAAAGATCCACTCGTGCTTTATCATTGACGAATATGGTAGCCTGTTAGGCATGATCACCCTGAATGATATCCTTGAAGCAATTATTGGCGACATACCCGAGCAGCACATCGACGATTATGAAATAGTGGAAAGGGAAGATGGCAGTTACCTTGTTGACGCGCAGATTCCGTTTTATGATTTCCTGAGCAGGTTCGATAAAACCGAATGGATGAATGAAGGGGAGCAGGAATTTGATACACTCGCAGGGTTTATTCTTCACCAGCTCAAAAGGATTCCCATGACAGGCGATAAGCTGGAATGGGAAGGATTCAGTCTGGAGATCATTGATATGGATGCGCAGCGTATAGACAAGGTGCTGGTGAATATTTCGAAAGAGATCAAGGAGAATATGGAGGAATAGGCAAAGGGTGGAGGGGAAAGGGCAGAGGTGAGAAGTGAGCATAGAAAAATATCATCTGTCATCCTGAGTGTAGCGAAGGATTTGCGGATAAATGATATAAATGAAAAATCTTTTATTTCTATTCTGCTTATTTGAAACCGAATGTTTCGCGCAGCACGGAAACAAATTCGAACCATTAGGCACTCTCCTCCCCACTCCTAACACTTATAGAACCGCAAGCGGCGCCCCAGGTCCGGATTACTGGCAGCAACAGGCAGACTACAACATCCAATGCGAGTTGAATGAAAAAGATCCTTCAATTACAGGAAACGAAACTATCACTTACCACAACAATTCTCCCGACATTCTCACTTACCTGTGGTTTCAGCTCGAAGAAAACCTTTACAGTAAAGACCGCAGCGCAAATTACCAGTATAATACTGCGGTGCCGCAACCAATAACTCAAAAGGATATTGACAAATTTGAGAATGATAAACAACAAAATGATTACGGCGTAAACATCACCTCGATCACTGATGCTGCCGGAAAAAAATTATCATTCACCATCAACCGAACGATGATGCGCGTTGATCTTCCAATTCCCCTGCAAAGCCATCAGCAATATGTATTAAAAATTGCATGGCACTACAAGCTTACTAACCGCATGGTGTATTACGGTCGCGGCGGTTATGAAAATTTTCCTGATAGCAATAACTTATACACCATTACGCATTGGTATCCCAGACTATGCCAATACAGTGATTATACAGGGTGGCATAACCAGCAGTATGTAGACAAAGAATTTGCGTTGAGCTTTGGCGATTTCAATGTTCAGATCACCTTACCTGCCGGACACATTGTAGGAGCAACAGGTGAATGTCAGAATTACAAAGAGGTGCTATCACCTGTTCAATACAAACGATGGCAAAAAGCACAAATTTCCAATGAACCTTTAGATATTGTAAACCTGGAAGAAGCAAAAAAGAACGAAAGATTCTCGTCATCAGCAAAAAAAACATGGATATTCAAAGCTGAAAATGTTAGAGACTTCGCGTGGACCGCTTCAAAAAAATTCATATGGGATGGCATGGCTGCGTACATCAACGGAAAGCGTATCATGTGCATGAGCTATTATGCTAAAGAAGCGTACCCATTGTATCATGAAGTTTCAACGAAGCTGATTGCACACACCCTTAAGTTCTATTCATCTTACACCTTTCCATATCCGTATCCTGTTGCGCAAAGTGTTGAAGCATCAAATGGCATTGAATTTCCGATGATCTGTTTTAACTATGGAAGAGCAGAAAAAGATGGAACAGTTAAGGAAAAAACAAAGCATGCAGTTGTTGGCGTGATCATCCATGAAGTGGGACATAATTTCTTTCCGATGATCATTAATACCGATGAGCGACAATGGGCATGGATGGACGAAGGAATAAATTCATTTGTTCAGTATCTCGCGGAGAAAGCATGGGATCCCGATTTTTCGTCGCACCTCGGATCTCCTTCGGTTATCGCACCTTTCATGCAGCAGCCGAAAGATACACGCGAGCCGGTCATGACGTACCCCGACAATGCACTTAAGTATTCATTTAGTTCGTATATCAAGCCTGCTGTCGCATTGCATATTCTCCGCGAAACAGTAATGGGCCATGATCGATTCGACACAGCGTTTAAAACATATTCACGAAGATGGCAGTTCAAACAACCAACACCAGCAGATTTTTTCAGAACAATGGAAGATGCCAGCGCTGACGACCTCGACTGGTTTTGGCGCGGATGGTTTTTCGGCAATGATCCATGTGATATTTCTATCGACACAGTGAAAGAGTTTAGTGCCGGCGCAGGCAAATATTTTTACCAGGTTGAAATGAGCAACAAGGGCGGGCTGGTAACGCCGGTAATTATTCAGTTTAATTATGCAGACTCCACAAATGAAATCATAAGAATACCTGCGCAGGTTTGGCGTCACAATGAAAGCAGGCTTACAAAGTCGTACCTGTGGAATAAAAAAGTCGTTTCCATAAAGTTAGATCCCGAAAAAGAAACCGGAGATATCAACGAAACAAATAACGTTTTTAACTTTTAACTGCATGAGTCTTTATGTAAATTCACAGGATGAAATTCATGTTCATTCTAATCCTGTTTTCCTCGGTGCAATCTTTTTCGCAATGGAAGGATTACAAGTTGATCAATGACGGAAAAGACACGATTAACAGGATAGATCAGAGAGGAATTAAACAGGGTGAGTGGGTGGTTCATGTTGAAAGTGTCCGCGGTGAGCCAGGCTATGAAGAAGAAGGTGTGTTTGAAAACAACCGCAAGGAAGGAGAATGGCGCATATTTAACTTGATGGGCGACCTTATAGGTATAGAACATTTCCGCTGGGGCAATAAAGATGGTGTTGCGCAATACTTCGACATCAATGGTACATTAAGAATGGAACAGGGCTGGAAAGCGCTTAATCCTGATAAATCATATGACACTATCATGGTTGAAGATGTTGACAAACTCGATTCATATCACGAAGTGATCATTAAGAATGAAGGCGTTTCACTGAAACACGGAACCTGGAAATATTATGATCCTGCATCCGGATCTGTGATACGTACAGAAAATTATATGCTGGGTAAACTGGAAGGCGATAACAGCTCCGCTGCTGCTGAACCTGCAGAACCAAAAAAAGTTCCTAAACCAAAAGAGGTAGTAGATTTTGAGAAAAAAGGCAAGAAGGGAAAGAAGATCAGGTACCAGGATGGAAGCACGAATTAGGGGGCAAAAGTCAAAACGCAAAACGCAAAAGGAAAAGATAATAATACAAATGTATTTGATATCGATTAAAAGTCACGCTAACACCTCACATTTGCCCTTTGCCTTTTGCGTTTTGCCTCAAATACTCCACTGCCAGTTCATATCCCTTTAATCCCAAACCGATAATACTTCCCTTACATTTAGCAGACACATGTGAGATCTTCCTGAAATCCTCACGCGCATGAACATTACTGATATGCACTTCTATCACCGGCGTATCAATTGAGGCGATTGCATCACCGATCGCTACGGAAGTATGTGTATAGCCTCCTGGATTTAAGATGATGCCGTTGTTATTAAAATTTCTGCCGGCACTCTGCAATTCATTGATCAGTTCACCCTCCACATTACTTTGAAAATAGCTGAACACAACATCAGGAAACTGCTTTACAAGTGTCTTGTAAAAATCTTCGAACGTCTGGCTGCCATACACCTGCGGCTCCCTTGTTCCAAGCAGATTCAGATTAGGACCGTTGATGATAGCGATTTTCATTTATGTTTTTTTATCAGGTCAATGAAGTCATCAAAAAGATAACGGCTGTCGTGCGGACCAGGCGTGCTCTCAGGATGATATTGTACTGAAAAGGCAGGTTTATCTTTTAATCGTATTCCTTCAATTGACTGGTCGTTCAGGTTAATATGCGTTACTTCTACATTAGGCGACTTCTTCACTGCTTCAGGATCTACTCCGAATCCATGATTCTGTGTGGTGATCTCACATTTGCCGGTAACCAGATTTTTAACCGGATGATTCAATCCCCTGTGGCCATGGTGCATCTTGAATGTATTGATACCATTGGCCAATGCAAGTAACTGGTGACCCAGACATATACCAAACACTGGCTTATTTTCATTCAGCACTTCTTTCAATGTGTCCACTGCATATTCCATTGATGCCGGATCGCCGGGCCCATTTGATATAAAGAATCCATCGGGGTTAAACGATTTCAGTTCGTCCAATTTGGTTTTTGCCGGAAACACTTTTACATATGCTCCTCTTTCAACCATGCATTCGATAATGTGCTGTTTGGTGCCGTAGTCGAGCACGGCTATCCTTACTTCTGCATTTTCATTCCCCCTGGTGTATGGTTCCTTTGTGCTCACTTCGGTAGCCAGTTCAAGGCCTGCCATAGCAGGAGCTTTTGCCAGTTCCTTTTTAAGTTCTGCAACATCCAGGATCTCTGATGAAATGATACAATTCATCGCTCCTTTCTGGCGTACATGAGTCACAAGCGCACGGGTATCAACATCTTCAATGCAAACTATCTGATTTTTTACAAGATACTCTTCGAGTGAGCCCTGCGCCATTTTCCGGCTGTACAGCTCTTCAAGGTTACGAGCGATAAGCCCTTTTATCTTCACACTGTCGGATTCTGTATCATCATCCTTTACGCCGTAATTACCAATATGAACACTGTTCATGATCACAATCTGTCCGTAGTAGCTTGGATCGGTAAATACTTCCTGGTAGCCGGTCATGCCGGTGTTGAAGCATATCTCTCCGCAGGTAGTTCCTTTTTTACCAAATGCTTTTCCGTGATGAACGGTTCCGTCTTCCAGTAAAAGTATTGCGGGTGCTTGCTTCTTCGATATGATCATTCAGGGAAAATTTTGCAAATAAAAACAATTATTCACGAATATCGGCTTCAAATTTCTAACAATTCATTCTCTGCAGATCCTTCGTCGGCCTGCGGGCTCCTCAGAATGACAGTATGTTTGACGCTGCCACGAATGTGTCCAACAAAAAAGCAAGACCTTTCGGATCTTGCTTTAGTATAAATTTATTTTGAAGAAAATTTATTCTTCAGTTGCGGGTGCTTCTTCTACAGGCGCTTCCTGTACAGGTGCCTCACCTTCAGCTTTAGCCTCAGCCTTCTTTCCTGCACGGCCTCTGCGGGTTTTCTTCGCAGGCTCTCTTTCTTCACCCTTCCCTTTTCCGTAAATATCGTTGAAATCTACGAGCTCTATCATGGCAGTTTCAGCATTGTCACCATGTCGAATTCCCAACTTGATTACCCTGGTATATCCTCCGGGACGTCCTCCTACTTTTTCTGCAACTGCACCAAACAATTCTGCTACAGCTTCTTTATCCTGCAGGTAGCTGAATACGATCCTGCGCTGGTGAGTGGTGTTTTCTTTTCCTTTAGTAATCAGCGGTTCAATGTAGGTGCGAAGCGCTTTTGCTTTAGCAAGTGTAGTAACGATCCTCTTGTGAGAGATCAGTTCACAGGCCATGTTGCTTAACAGGGCTCTTCTGTGTGAGGCAGTTCTGCCCAGATTATTGATTTTATCTCCGTGACGCATGACTTTTGTTTTACAGACCGTACCGTGTCAGGAATACAGCCGATTATTAATGGTTATTAAAGTGAAAGCTGAAAAGTGAAAAGTCGAAACTTACTTTTCATTTTTAACTTTTGACTTTTAACTTATTTAAAATTCCTCCTTATCCACTCCCAGCTTGCTCAGATCCATGCCGAAGTGAAGTCCTCTTTCAGCAAGTACCTGCTCAATTTCTGCAAGTGACTTCTGTCCGAAATTTCTGAATTTCATCAGGTCTTCCTGCTCATACTGTACAAGTTCACTGAGTGAATTGATCTTAGCGGCTTTAAGGCAGTTGAATGCACGCACAGAAAGATCGAGGTCTTCAAGTGGTGTTTTCAATACTTTGCGCAGCTGAAGCATCTGCTCGTCCACAACATCTTCTTTCTTGTCTTCCTTGCTGTCGAATGTGATGTTCTCATCTGTGATGATCATCAGGTGCTGGATCAGTATCCGGCTTGCCTGCTTAACTGCTTCTTCAGGATGAATAGTTCCGTCTGTTGACACATCCATGATCAGTTTTTCATAGTCCGTTCTCTGTTCAACACGCGTATTTTCGATAGCGTATTTCACATTCTTGATCGGCGTGAAAATTGAGTCAGTAGGAATGTAACCGAACGGAGCATCCTTGATCTTGTTATCTTCTGCAGGTACATAACCACGGCCCTTTGCAATAGTGATCTCGATGTCGAGCTTTGCAGAAGGATCAAGTGTGCAGATCAGCAGATCAGGGTTCATTATCTCGAAGCTCTGAGTAGCGTCGCCAATGATGCCGGCAGTGAACTCGCTTTTATTTTTAATGCTGAGGTTTACTTTCTCCTGTGTAACATCGTTGTCAAGTTTTTTCTTGAAACGAACCTGTTTCAGGTTGAGAATTATTTCAACAACATCTTCTGAAATTCCTTTGATGGTAGCGAACTCGTGGTCCACTCCTTCAATGCGTACGCCAATGATCGCATAACCCTCCAGGGAACTGAGCAGAACTCTGCGTAATGCGTTGCCAATGGTAACGCCAAAACCAGGCTCCAGCGGACGAAACTCAAACTGAGCTTCGAAATCAGTAGCCTTTTGCAAGATGATCTTTTCTGGTTTCTGGAAATTTAAAATGGCCATATTGGGTGTTTGTTTATTATTAAGTTCAAAGTGAAAAGTGAAAAGTGAAAAGTGAAAAGTGAAAAGTTCTAAACTTTTAACTTTTAACTTTTGACCTTTAAGATTACTTACTGTAAAGTTCCACAATCAGCTGTTCCTTGATATTCTCAGGAACGCTTTCTCTTTCTGGGTAGGCAACGAATGTTCCTTTCATTTCACCTTCGTTCCAGTCGAGCCAGCCGAATTTCTGGTTCTTGCCACGAAAAGCTCCGGTGAATGATTCGTTCGATTTGTCTTTTTCTTTCAGGCTCACTACATCACCCGGCTTAAGCTGAAACGATGGAATGTTCACCACTTCACCGTTTACAGTAATATGCTTGTGTGCCACCAGCTGGCGAGCAGCAGGACGTGAAGGCGCAACACCAAGACGGTAAACAGTGTTATCCAGACGCGCTTCCAGGAGCCTCATAAGGTTTTCACCGGTAACACCCTTGATACGGGATGCTTCTTCAAATGTTTTGCGGAATTGTTTTTCAAGAACGCCATAAGTGTATTTCGCTTTCTGCTTTTCTTTCAGCTGTAGAGCGTATTCTCCCGGAGCTTTGCGCTTTCTTGTGGGACCATGCTGACCGGGGGGAAAGCTGTTTTTGGTAAGATATTTACCATTTCCAAGGATTGGCTCACCGAAAATGCGGCATATCCTTGTTTTTGGGCCTGTATAACGTGCCATAATAAAATGCTGATTTTTTTGGTTACAGCCTGCGATCAGTAAAAATCTTAAAAATAAATCGCAGACCCTTTTTTAATTATGTTTTCTTAAACTCTTCTCTTCTTTGGAGGTCTGCATCCGTTGTGTGGAAGCGGGGTCATATCCTTGATCATTACTACTTCGATTCCGGAATTGGATAAAGCGCGGATAGAACTTTCACGTCCTGATCCCGGACCTTTCACGTACACGTCCACTTTCTTTACACCAGCGTCGAACGCTGTTTTAGCGGCATCTGATGCTGCCATCTGAGCGGCGTAAGGAGTGTTTTTCTTGGAACCTTTGAAACCCATTTTACCTGCGCTGCTCCATGAGATAACCTGGCCCACTTTATTGGTGATGCTGATGATAAGGTTATTGAATGTTGCGCTGATGTGTGCGTCGCCGTAGTTGTCTACTTTAACCACTCTTTTTTTAGCTGCGACCTTTGCGCTTTGCTGTGCTTTTGCCATTTTGATTCTTTGGAGGTAATCTATTAACGTTTATAATAACCCGTGTTAAAGGGATTGAACATGCCCTGTCGTGCTGTCGCGCGTTTCCGGCGCATGTTCATTTTTTATTTCTTAGCTGCTTTTTTCTTACCGGCAACTGTCTTGCGTTTTCCCTTACGGGTACGGCTGTTAGTGCGGGTACGCTGGCCGCGTACAGGCAAACCTTTACGATGGCGAAGGCCACGGTAACAGGCGATATCGAGAAGACGCTTGATGCTCATCTGAACTTCAGATCGCAACTGTCCTTCGACTTTAAATTCGTTGGTGATGGTTGAACGGATAGCATTCAGCTCTTCATCATTCCACTCGTTCACCTTCTTGTCAACACTGATACCTGATTTCTCAAGAATGTATTTAGCGGTGCTGGGGCCGATACCATATATATAGGTAAGTCCGATTTCACCTCTTTTGTTCTTTGGCAGATCCACTCCTGCAATACGGGCCATAGTATAATTAACTTTTTACTTTAACTTTTTAATTCTTCCAGGTTATCCCTGCCTCTGTTTGAAGCGTGGATTTTTTTTGTTGATAACATACAATCTGCCTTTCCTGCGCACGATCTTGCAGTCAACACTTCTTTTTTTTATTGATGCTCTTACTTTCATCTTGTATTATTTATACCTGAATATTATTCTTCCCCTAGACAGATCATACGGGCTCATCTCCACTCCCACCTTATCTCCTGGTAAAATCCTTATGTAGTTCATTCTCATCTTTCCCGAAATAGTCGCCAGTATTTCATGTCCGTTCTCCAATTTCACCTTGAACATCGCATTTGATAATGCTTCGAGAATAGTTCCATCCTGTTTGATCAGTGGTTGTTTACCCATACACTTTTAAGGAGGCGCAAAGATATATGAAACCACGGAGAAAATGAAAAATTTAAATGTTTTACGGGGTGGCAAAGATATTGAATATAGACGAGTCAAAACAGAGCAATTAGATGGAACAGATGATTTACCCGGGTGGGCCCTACCCTTTGGGCGCCACCTGGGATGGTGAAGGAGTGAATTTCGCTGTTTTTGCTGAAAATGCCGAAGGCATGGACCTGTGCCTTTTTAACTCGCTCGATAGCAAAAATGAGGAAGAACGTATACGATTTACCGAAGTTTCGCATCATGTATGGCACATTTATATACCCGGTTTAAAGCCTGGTCAGCTTTACGGATTCCGTGCCCATGGACCGTATGAGCCATCCCTCGGTCTACGGTATAATCCTAATAAATTATTGATCGATCCCTATGCAAAAGCCATTTCATCGCCCGTAGTTTGGAATGAAGCGCTATTTGGTTACATCATGGGCCATTCCGAAGAAGACCTTAGTTTCAGCGAAACCGACAGTGCTCCCTTCGCGCCAAGGTCAGTTGTGATAGATCCAAATTTCGACTGGCAGGGTGATAAAAGGCCAAACGTTCCATATCATAAAACGATCATATATGAAGCCCATGTCAAGGGTTTCACTAAAACACATCCGGGTATACCAGAAGAGATACGGGGCACTTACACAGCTATCGCCCATCCCGTTACCATCGATTATCTTAAAAACTTAGGGATTTCAGCCATTGAACTGATGCCAGTACATCATTTTATCAACGATAAAACGCTGCTCGATAAAGGACTTAATAATTATTGGGGGTATAATTCCATAGGGTTCTTTGCACCGGATATCAGGTATTCCAGAAGCGGCACTACCGGTGGACAGGTGAATGAATTTAAGGAAATGGTTAAAGAACTTCATAAGGCAGGTATAGAAGTGATACTGGATGTAGTATACAATCACACTGCAGAAGGCAATCAACTGGGGCCTACCCTCTGCTTCCGAGGGTTGGATAACTCGTCCTTCTACCGACTTACCGATAATAAAAGGTATTAC
>DATLDR010000082.1:0-5525 GCA_035525775.1 Flavitalea sp. | reverse complement strand
AAATAAAATAAGCCCACCCTGCAATGGTTTGCCCCTGCACTAAAATTGGAAATTTGAATTTTTACTGTATGCGTTCCGGCAGAAATTTCATCCACTAACAAAGAATATAACTGTATGGATGTGCTCGTAATTGAAATATTCCCTTTACTGACTCCATCGATGTACAGTTCAACATCAGGTGAACCTGATTTGAGGTATGCAGATATGTCGAACCGGTAACTGCCTGTTTCTAGAAATACTACATTCGTTTTTTCAAGAAATGCGTTGTTTGAATTTAACCAATAGAATTCGTTGTATGGCTGCCCGCCGGTTGGGCTCATTTCGCTTTGCGAAAAAAGTACTGCATATTTATCAGATTGGGCAATTGCGCAAAAACATAGCAGAATGCACAATAGGGTTACTGAGGTTTTCATAAGGTACCCCTAATTTTAACAAGAATAATACCAAAATAATACAATTGATTATCAATACTTATAGCAGTATTACCTCATTCAGTTGATTAGGTAAATACGAAGACTTGCGTAATTAGATCCTTTAGGTATCGGGATAATACTGCGGAGTTTAGCGATCTATTGATTTTAGTTACTGACGCGTCACCTAATTCAGTCTATTACTCGCATTTACTTCAAAGTAGTTGCCGATGACTGTGCAGTACTGAAACAGATCCATACGATCATTTTCCAGTATTGCTCACCATTTTCTCGGCAACAGAAAGACGCTTGTCTTTTTTAAATGAAAATCTAGAGGAGGTGGGTATCTCATCACCTAACAGTTTACCCCATGGTTTGAGACTGTCAATGCGATCGAATATGATTTTCAGAATGGCGACTGCAGGTATCGACAAAAACATGCCAGCCACACCCCACAACGCTCCTCCGAGCAGCACTGCTAATATTGATATCAAAGCGTTCAACTTCACTTTGGACGACACAATGCGCGGAACCAGTATGTTGTTGTCAATGAACTGAATCAATAGATACGCGGCAATAATCGAGATCTGCATTGTATAGCCCTCACTCGTAACGGTCGCCATTAAAAGCGGCAGCACAATCGCAATCAATCCACCGATGTATGGCAGCACATTTAATAACGCACCCAGCACGCCCAGCAGAATTGCATATTTCACACCTATAATCAACAAAGCGGTCGAGTTGAGGATTGCCACGATTGATGCTTCCAGTAGCAGACCCACCATGTAGCTTTGAATAGCCATTTTCGTCTGGCTTAAAATTTCCCCTACTTTATCTGTGCTGGTCTGATTAAATACCGAAAATAAAAATTCAAGCATCAGCGACTTATAATACAACAGTAAAAAGATGTACACGGGTAGCAGTAACAGCACGCCAACGGTTCCAACAGCTGTATTTAATGTTGACCCAATCAATGCCTTACTGCTATTCATCCCTTCATTGATCAGTTCAGTTTGCTTCTGCGCAGAAATGCCAAAGCTGCTTTGTAACCAATGTTGTAGGTCGTTTAAAATGGTAGCGAACCGCTTTTTAAGCAGGGGAAGATTTTCGGATAGTCCTGCAATTTGCGAAGACAGGAAATAAAGGATAAGCGCAACCAATAGGATTGCTGCAAATAGCGATACGGAAATGGCTAACACTTTTGGAACCCGTTTTTTCTGTAACCAGTTTACCAGTGGATTTAATAGCATTGCGATAATAAAAGCAAACGCCAGCGGCACAAGGATATCTGCCAGGTGCAGGAGAACATATACAAAAAGAATCAAGCCAAAAAGGATAACGGTGCTTCTTATATAAAAAGGATAGCGTTGGACTTGCATAGAGCTTTTAGCTATCTCATTGATAACCGTGCCAAGCCTTTTAAACGCTTCAGATCGGTGTCAGAACTTTTACACCGCTTTGGACGATGTAATCATTCCCGTCTCTTGTTTTGCCTGGCTAGTATGCTTAATGTTTGATCATCCTTCTTGCCCTGGAAAAATTTGTCCAGCACTGAATCGAAGACTGGATTCATGTTCAAAGAGGAAAACAAAGTCATGGAAGACTTCAGTTTTACATTATCAGGGCTACCAAATATTTGCAAGGCGTCACTGCTTCTGATTTTCAATAGAACGTTGCAGATGCCAATTAACCTGTTACCTAAAAGAGGGTGCTTTAAAAACGCTTCTGCTTCCATAATATCCCTGATAGCATATACGACTGAAGTACTGCTAAAGCCTAACCCTTGTATCTGGGGAAAGATATACCACATCCAATGACTTTCTTTTCTGCCATTGTTTATTTCCGATAAAGCCCTTTCATAATTTGCTTCCTGGGCATCAATAAATCGTTGCAGGTTTATTTCTTCACTCATATTTAGTTAATACTCGCAGATGCTTACGGAGTAAAAGGCATTTAATGAAGCACCTTAATTAAATGCTAGCCTCATATGCAATAACGATCACCACAGATAATCCAATCCCCTATAATTTTATCTGACCAAATGCAGAAGTTTCCAGGTCTGGTACAGGTACTGATCCAATTACACTATAACCTTCGGTTGATTCCTGGATAGCAAAATTCACGTAATTTTTTAAAACACCTAAGCCATCACGTTTAATAGAAAACTCAATCGCTTTTTTTCCATCTGCATCCTTTATTGCTGAAAATTTTATTGTCGATGCGAAATCAGAAATCGGATCCCATGACCAATCTCCATTATCCGGACCAGTATGAATAAAAACATCACCCCATTCTCCGGGAACACTGCCTTCGAGCAAATAATCAGCTCCCGATCCAACAGGGTAAGAAGAATTTTGAAAACCCGTAGCAGGGTCATTATCTGTATCAAGATATATGTCCATAATAGCAAAATTCAAATCTTCGGTTCCTTCAATGTAAAAATTCAGACTACCTCCAGAAGCAAATGTTTTCACTCCAAGAAGACTACCTCCGCTACCTCCTTCATTAACACTGGAATACTCCACATAAGTCCAGTCACTGAAATCATCATCTATTTTAATATTAGGGCCAGATATGAAAACGGTGTCTGTAAAAGTGCTTGTTTCCTGTCCGTTTCTGATCGTTAACGTTGTCAGAAAATCACCTTTGCTATGATAAACATGTATTGGGTTTGCAGCATTGGAAGTGTCATTATCACCGAAATCCCATTTATATTCTTTAGCATTTGAAGAATAATCTGTAAAGTTCACCTTAAACCCATCGGCTACATAACTGAATACAGCTTTTATATTGCTGGTATTTGTTTCTTTTTTGCAGGATAGATTCGGAAGCATTGCGGAGACCGTACAGAATACGATCAGCATATTTTTTTTCATATTATTTGGTTTATACCTTAATCGCCTATTTTTAATTGATGCTTCAGGTTGTTCATTCCTCCGTTCTCTGTCACCCACACATTTGTATTAGCCAGCCTTATTGAGTATTCATTCCTGTTTTTTAAGCCGACTGAATTATCAGAAATTTTAAGATACAAATCATAAGTGCCCGGCGGTATACCAGTTGTTTTTACCGTTTTGTCAATTTTAAATTCAGCCAATGGCTTGCATTCTCGCAGGTCAACCGGCACTTCAATTTCATGTATGTCGCCTGATGTTATATTTTTTAAAACAAGAGTGGTTATTTTGAAATTATATAAAGGAGCATATCCTTTATTAGTAATTTTCATATTGACTGGAAGATCCTGGTTTATTGTAAGATGATCCGGAATGTTTGCTGTTTGCAGCGCCAGACGATAACCTAAATTTCTTTGTAATTCATCGAAACAACCGGCAGCTTTCCATGCATTTATAATGGGTTGGTACCAGTCAAGGTTGAGGTACGTCCACCTGAGTAGTTTCATTGTTGCTGTGGCTTGCGGACAACCCGGAGAATTGGAAGGAGGATCAGGAGGGCATGTTTCACCACCGGTAGGCACAAACAATCCTTCATTACTTATGTATTCCTTATCGGCCTGAACGTTTGTATAAGTACCATAATCATCTGTACTTGCCATAAAGCAATCGTTATGATGGCCCACCCTGGCCCTCTTTTCAGATGTATAACCAATAGACGAATCTATGGGGGCTGTTGTATTAAAAATTTGCTGCTTCTGACCCGGTGTTCTTACCTGTACCATCATGTCTTCCGGCAGAACACTCAGCAATTTATCCAGCACTTTTCTTTCATTGTCGACTGTCGCTAACCCATTGCTTGAACTATGCCATTCCCCCCACGCTCCTATTAATCCTGCCTGCACAAAAGCAATTACATCTTTATTTTCTTCGAAAACAGTTTCAAGCTGGTCGAGATGCTGGCTGATAATTGAATACGGTGCATCACTTTTGCTCATGTTATCCGTATAAGCAAAACGCAATACACATTTAACTCCTGCATCACGGAGTTTTTGCATGTCTGATTTTATTAAAGAGAGCTCGGCATCACTGATGGGTTTATCTTTAAAATTTTCCAGGTAATAAAGACGAAGGATCATCGATACATTTTCATTCTTAAGCGATGACAGCATCACCGGATTCAGCTGTTCGCCTTCGGAATGAATTTCGACGTTATGAATGAATCCCCTTTCGGGATTCGGAAAAATATCATCAGACAACTCGTATTTTATTTCCTTCGTTGAGTCTGTATTTTGACTGGATTTACTTTTACCGCACGACATGCAACAACATAGCAATACATGCAACAGGAGAACACTCCAGATTTTATTTGATTTTATCTGGTGAAATTTTTCTGAAAATAACATCTGAATTCATTTAAAACTTTCAACTGCGTTGCGCATTGCCGTTTGCGTTTTTCCTATTGTTTATTGATAACCTGGATTCTGTATAAATTTTCCTTTTCCTTCACTGACCGTTTTTAACGAAAAAGGAAAGAGCACTTTATAATCTTCGGCATAAGCAGATCCAGTAAGTTGTTTGCAACGGGATACAAATTTTCCATGCCTTATCAGATCAGCCCGATATTGCCCGTTTTCACACCAATACTCATGACTTCTCTCAGTAAGGATCATATCATTGAACGTATCTAACGAGCCGTAATCTGATAATGTTTTATCCTGCAGTCCCGCTCGTCTGCGAACAATGTTCACCAACTCTATTGCTTCTGCATCCGGTGCTCCCATATTGGCAATAGCTTCAGCTTTTGATAAAAGAACATCAGCATACCTGTACTGAATGATGTCAACTGTTGTCAATTCTGCTCTTTCCAGATCAAAATTTATTTTCAATGGAATGGGACCAAGATCCATGTTTGTTCCAGGATTACTTCTGTTATATACCACTCCGTCAGTGCCCGTATATTCATCGATCAACATTGTTCTCCTGATATCACCATCTTCAAACGAGTCATAAAAAAACCACGTACTTTGAACTGTTGCCCATCCTCCTGAAGGGGAATAGTTTTCAGGAAGCACCATTAACTGCCATTGATTTTCGCTTGTTCCTTCATAATTACATGGAATAGCCCAGATCACCTCACGACTTTTCTTTGCTCCCTCCAGGCCCCACATGCCTACATAATCAGGATCGAGGGAATAGTGATTATAATTAATGATATCATCAC
>DATLDR010000081.1:0-13786 GCA_035525775.1 Flavitalea sp. | reverse complement strand
AAGAAAAAGAAAAAATTTCACTTGGAGTTGTGATTGATCATGTACTTGAAACACTTGAAGAAACTATCCGTGAAAAGAATGCAGTGATCAGATACAATCATTTACCGGAAGCAACTATCATTACATCGCAGTTCAGGCAGCTTTTTCAGAATATTTTGTCAAATTCACTTAAATTCCAACGTCCCGGTGTGAATCCGGAAATTGAGATAAAATCATGGATTACCGAAAAACCTTCACTGAAAACCAATGTTCAGAGTATTTCCTATCTCGAAGTAAATATTACCGATAATGGTATTGGTTTTCCTAATGGCATGAATGACAAAATTTTTGAACTTTTCAGCAGGTTACACTCAAAGGCGGAATATGAAGGAACGGGTTTAGGACTATCCATCAGCAAAAGAATAATAGAAAATCATAACGGAGAAATCGCCGCTTCACCGAACCAGCATTACGGTGCTACTTTTACAGTTGTCATCCCTCAATAATTATTTATATAACATGAGGCTACCTATTTTTCTATTCTTTACTTTCATTTTCTCTTATAGCTTTTCACAACACCCCGATAAAAAGCTTGAGAAAATATTAACTGAACTTATTCAACCTTTTCATGGAAATGCTGCATTGTATGTGAAAGATCTTAATACCGGTAAAACGGTTGCTATCAATGCAGATTCAATTTACCCAACCGCCAGCATGGTAAAAGTGCCTATTCTTATAGGTATTATGGAGAAGATCAACAGGGACGAATTAAAATTTCACCAGGAGATTATTTATAATGATTCATTATTATATCCGGGGGTCGATATTTTAGGAAGTTTTAAAAATGGAGAAAAAATTGAGCTGAGCAAGCTAATGATGTTGATGATGACCATGAGCGATAATACAGCAAGCCGCTACCTGCAGATGTTTGCCGGCACTGGTAAGACAATCAACAGTATTATTGATAGTCTTGGCTTCCATAATACCAGGGTGAATTCTAAAACACCAGGCAGGGAAGTAGCAAGAGAGAGGTATGGGTGGGGACAGACAACACCCCGCGAAATGGCATCACTTATTGAAAAAATTTATAGAGGGAAAGTTATTTCACCTGCTGCAAGCGCCAGGATGCTAAGGATCATGAATAGAAACTACTGGGATGCTGAAGCAATTTCACAGGTGCCACCTTATGCAACTGTTTTCAGTAAAAGTGGTGCGTTAGATGAATATAGAAGTGAGGTGGTGCTGGTGCGCGGCATTAAATCCGCTTATGTTTTCTGCATCATCACAAATAATAATGCAGACAGATCGTGGACGTATAACAATGAAGCATGGAAGCTTATCAGGAATGTGTCGAATATTTTATGGAATTATTTTGAGCCCAGGCATGAATGGAAGTTGCCAGAAGGATCTGAAAAGTTTTATTGAATTCTTTCTGCCCCCCCTTTCTGCCTCTGCCCCCTCACAGCTCATACTCATCAGGCGGCATGCTAAGCGTCCAGTATTTTACAATGGAAGAAAGCGTTTCCCTCCACTCTGAATGTTTTACAGGTTTTTTAAATATTCCCTGGAACGTGGCACCCCTGCCATCTGCTACTACTTTAAGCATTGTGGAAGTTGTAAAGAAAATATAAGGAACATTTCTGCAGTTGATACCAGCATCGTTCAGCACCCGTTCCCGCAACCTGAAACCATTAATAACCGGCATATTGATATCTGATATGATAAGGAAGGGATCAACTTCAGGTTTGCGAAGAAACGCTAACAGTGACTCGGTGTTCTTGAAAAGATGAATTTCATTGGGAAGATTGAGATCTGAAAATATTTCAATAAGCAGGTGAAGGTCATCCTGGTCGTCGTCTATCAATACAATTTGCCCTTTTTTATTCATGCCTCTCTGCTGTTTGATTTTGATAAAGGCCCCTTCCCCGGAGCCTTTATCAATTATACAAAATTTATTTTGAACTGAGTTCAGCATTGTAGAAAAGCATTTCGCCCCATATATTGTCAGTTGCTTCAGCAATGGATGCCAGCCATTTGTCGTACGATCCTGCACCATTCGTTAATTCATATCTTTCTTTTACAGGCTTCCTGAAACCGGTTTCTCTTTCTTTCAGGCCATCTTTATAACGGTAAACGATGTAAAACTGACCAGGTCCTGAACTGCTTGCTTCATAAACAGCAACACTTTGTTTTGATTCGTCCCACACTTTTTTCATTGATCTGATGTCATTTTCCGTCTGCATCATTTTTCCTGGCTTTGGATAAACATGGGTCACCGCAACTTTATCAACATAATCTGTAAGGCCAACAGAACTCAGGTCTTCACGGAAACTGATAAAATACTGACTTGTTTTTTCTACCGTTGGCATCACGTTCCTGTACAGATCATTAGTATGATCGGCACCAAGCGTTCCCCGCTTATCCACCTGATCCCATGTGGCAGGTCCTTCAATCATCATGTATCCTCCGGCTTCAGGTCCGGTTTCGACAGTATACGTGCGCCATTTAAATTCGCCCGTATGATATTTCTGCGCATGATTTTTAGCCGCCTTTTCAAATTCAGCAATCTTGTCGTTTTTGGGAAAGAAGCGTGTAATAGAAATAACAGAGGGATTTTGGGCAAGGGAAAATAATGGAATGAACATTCCGGCAAAAAAAAGCTTTTTCATGTTAAATTGTTTAGGGGTGAAAATGAAGTGTTAACGTAAGGAGATTAAAATGTATCGTTAGGATGGGAGTAATAAGGTAGCACTAATTTTAATTTAATTTCTTGCGGATATTTATAAACTTGTATTTTAGAATATACAATCACCAGTATCAAACGTTTGCGCAAGCACAATCAAATCAATTTCGTATGTCAGAGAGAAGAGATTTTATTAAAAAAAGCATACTCGGAACTGCAGGAATTGCGATAGGAGGCATGAACCTCAATGCTAAATCTTACAGGTCCATCATTGGCGCCAATGAACGTATAAATGTAGCAGTTGTTGGCATTCGTGGCCAGGGTACGGCACATATTCATAACTGGTGCGACATCAAACAATCACATAACGTTCGCCTTAAAACATTGTGTGATACAGATGAACAATATTTTGCCGAAAAAAGTAAAATTGTTGTAGATAAAACAGGCGATACGCCGCTTACAGAGTGGGACATGCACAAAGTTTTTGACGATAAGGAAATCGATGCGGTATCATTTGCTATCCCTAACCATTGGCATGCACTTGCCGCCATCTGGGCGTGCCAGGCCGGAAAACATGTTTATGTTGAAAAGCCAGCGTCGCACAATATTTTCGAAGGACGCAAAATGATTGAAGCTGCCCGTAAATACAAACGCCGTGTACAGGTTGGATTTCAGAACCGTTCGATCACTAATGTTATGGAAGCTATTGACTTCCTCCATAAAGGCGGCATAGGCGAAGTATATATGGCACGAGGGCTATGCATTAAACCACGGGATTCGTTCGGCATTGCAAAAGACAGTGAACCACCAGCAACCCTTCATTACGACCGCTGGCTCGGACCTGCCGCACAACGCCCTTACAATGAAAAAAAGGGACATTACAACTGGCATTGGTTCTGGCAGACAGGAAATGGCGACACCGGTAACCAGGGTCCCCATCAATTTGACATTGCCCGATGGGGATTGAATAAAAATGAACATCCCGTATCTGTTTATTCTAACGGAGGAATATATGGTATCAATCCGAAAGAGTGTGCACAGGAAACGCCAAACACACAAAGTTCTATAGTAAAATATGCTGATGGAAAAATGCTTGAGTTTGAAACCAGGGGAAGATATTCCAATGGTGAATCAGGCCTTGGTATTTCAATCGGTAATATGTTTTACGGCACTAACGGTTACCTTGAAATAGACGGTGAAACGTGGAAAGCTTACCGCCAGCGCGAAAAAGAACCTTTTGCAGGATCAAAGAAAGCAGAAGACAGACAGAAGGAACTTACTTCGCATGTGGCCACCAACGGTGCACTGCACTGGATGAATTTTGTGGAGGCTATTCGTGCAGAAGATGATAAAAAACTCCACTGCGACATACAGGAAGGTTTTCTTTCAACATGTGTTCCCTTACTGTCTAATATTTCATATAGGCTGGGCCGGGAACTCAGGTTTGATGGAGCTAAAGAAAAGTTTGTGAACGATGCTGAAGCAGATGCTATGCTTACCAGAAAATACAGGGCCCCTTATGTAGTACCTGATAAGGTATAAGGGTTACCATAGCGTTTGCCGGTAATTTTGTTTTTTAATACATCGATTTCTATGAAGAAGTTTTTTATTTACGCGATAATTTTGATCGCTTCAGCCTGTTCATCTGGGAAAAAGATTGAAACGAACGACAGTATGGTAACAATTGAAAACCGTGCCGCAGAGAAACATATCGATGTACTCGTGGATGGTAAATTTTTCACTTCATATCAATGGCCTGATTCAGTGATGAAACCTGTACTGTATCCCATTTTCAATGCTTCAGGAACAGAAGTAACACGCGGCTATCCATTAAAACCACGGGCGGGAGAAAGAACAGACCATCCTCATCATGTAGGCATGTGGCTGAATTACGGAAATGTAAATGGTTATGACTTCTGGGGTAATTCATATGATTTTACAGAAGAACAGAGAAATAAAACCGGGGGATGGATAAGACATGTAAAAATAGGCGAAGTGAAAGGTGGAAAAAATACAGGTAGTCTCCAGGCTTTCTCAAGCTGGCAGGACCCTACGGGAAAAGAACTCCTTGCAGAAACAACTGAATTTCATTTCATCGCCGATGGCAATAACCGTATCATCGACCGCATCACTACACTTACAGCAACAGGCGGTGATGTGAATTTTAAGGATACAAAAGAAGGAATGTTTGCTATCAGGGTTGCACGCGGCCTGGAGCTTCCTTCCACTGAAGAAGTTGTGCTTACAGATGCAAGCGGTCACCCAACAACAGTTAAAAAATTGTCGAATGAAGGAGTAACAGGCAATTATTTAAGCAGTGAAGGAATAAAAGGTGATTCCGTTTGGGGAACAAAAGCAAAATGGATGGATCTGTTCGGATACATCGGTGATGAAAAGGTATCGCTGGTAATTGCCGATCATCCAAAAAATCCTGGATATCCTACCTACTGGCATGCCCGTGGTTATGGTTTGTTTTCTGCAAATCCATTTGGTGCTTTTGATTTTACAAAGGGAAAAGAAAGTATGAATTTTTCCATAGGTAATGGTAAATCAGCAACCATCCGGTACCGTGTTATTATCAGTTCAGCCGAACACCTTAATGAAGAAAAAATCAATGACCTGGTAAACAAGTTTTCTAAAAAATATTAATAGTGAGCAACGTATTTATTTGCGAAAATGCACAAAAATTAGGCGAAAAGGCAGGGCAAAAAGCAGGCGAATCAATCAAAGCCGCAATAAATGAAAGAGGGCAGGCAAACATTATTCTTGCAACCGGCGCAAGTCAGTTTGAAACCCTGAAAACTTTGATCAATCAAAATATTGACTGGAGTAAAGTGGTAATGTTTCATCTCGATGAATACATCGGTCTTCCCGAATCATCTCCGGCCAGTTTCAGAAGGTATCTCAAAGAAAGATTCATTGCTTACGTACCTCCGTTAAAAGCTGTTTACCTGATCAATGGTGAAGAAGATACAAAGTCAGAATGTGAACGACTGAACAGCATTATCATAAATCATCCTGTAGACGTTGCCCTGGTAGGTATAGGTGAAAATGGTCACCTCGCCTTCAATGATCCTCCCGCAGATTTCGAAATCGAAGATCCCTATATAATAGTTACCCTCAACAATGAATGCCGACAGCAACAATTTAATGAAGGATGGTTTGAATCGATCAATGATGTTCCGCGAAAGGCAATCAGCATGTCCATAAAACACATTTGTAAATCCTCAACGATTATTTGTTCTGTTCCTGATAACAGAAAGGCGACAGCGGTAAAAAAATCGCTTGAGGAAAAAGTAAACAACCTTGTACCTGCAAGCATTTTGCAGTCGCATCAAAGTTGTTTCTTTTATCTTGACAGGTTATCTTCCTCTTTGCTGACGAAACAGAATTAATGTTTAAGCCATTTATCTAACCACGCAAAAGCTTCATTTTGCATGTCGCTATCAAATTTATGAAGGCCTGGGTAATAACTGGATTTATAACGGTCACCTGCTCCTGCTTTTTCAAATACTTCTTTTAGTATTCCGTCTGCTTTCTTCATTTCTTCTAAAGTATAGAGCTGATCGTCTATGTCATTGAGCACCAGTGTAGGCAAGGGTGCACGAAGTCCAAGTATTTCAGGAAAATCAAGTTCCCGTGGAAGCATGGGAACGTACGTCATCCAGGTGTGGGTAAATGATTTATTCAGCGCAAAGTCGTTCCATGTCGTCACAAATCCGACTGATACTGCACATTTTATTCTTTCATCGAGTCCAGCCATGAAATCAGTTCTTAAACCTCCGCCTGATAAACCGCAACATCCGATGTTTGACCCATCAACATCTTTACGTGCGCTTAAAATATCGAGAGCTACACGGTCTTCCGCGAAAAATACAGCCGGCCAGGTGGTGCCCGCGCAAAATAAAGATTTTGCCATCACATGTTCATGCTCAGATGCCCAGGCGTTGTATGCTGCAATATTCTTTTCGTCTTCCGGTTGCTGGTCTGTTAATCCATTGCGTAAACGTTCCGGCACATCTTCAAGCATTACTCTTCTGCTTCCGAATGTGAATGCATCGGAAACAAGTACCACATATCCTTTTTTCGCTATTTCATTCGCCCATGCTTTGCCCGTGTAATAATGTTCCTGGTGTATTTTCATCAGCGGATGCTGGTCATCGCTGGTTTTCGTGATCTTCCTGGTACCGAAATACTTATTTCCACCATGATCATGAAACGCCAGTATTGCCGGAAGTGGTCCTTTTGCATTTACTGGTTTCATTAAGATGGCTTCAGTTGCTCTGCCATAAGGGAGTTGCCAAGTCAGTTCTTCTACATGCAAACCATCATATTCATACTGCTTTTTAACTACCGGCTGTGGAGTATCGCCTGTACTGCGCATACCCATACGATCCAGTGTTACTTTTTTTGCCGCTGCCTTCCATTCTTTCACATTTTTCCATTTCGGATTACGGAAAGAATGGGAGGGAAGGGATTTATTGTTTTCTCCGGTTGCCCATGGTCCGTATGGGCCAATAATACTTTGCTGTTGTTCCTGCATTGTGCTCAATACTGTTTTTTTTAATGTTGAAGATGGATTGTTGACGCCAAAAGCATTCATAATACTTCCGCTGGCTGCGATGCCGATGCCGCTTAATGCGCTGTTTTTTAAAAATTCCCGACGTTTGTTATTCATCAATTAAAAATTTAAAGTTTTACGGCAGATCTCAACCGGCTATTGAAATCATCGTGCATATTTCCAAAGCCTTATTTTTCCTTCAGCCATCCAGGCTATCCCGGTCTCCAGTCTTTTAATTCTTGTTTCTTCTGTCTTTGCTTCTGTTATCCACTCCACTTATTCTTTTTTATTTGTATTATTGAATTCCTCGAAAGTTTTAAGTGCTTTTTTATTTTTTTCAAGTGCTTTGCTGAAATATTCTGGAACTGATAGTTCAATCTTTTCAATCTTTTTTGCCTTTTGTACCACCTTGATCCCTTCTTTATTCAATTTAGCCGCTTCTTTGACATGCCTGATCAGGATCCTGTCCAATCAGCACTTGCAATATACAGATCAATGCGCTGGTCTTTTTTACCCATATAGTTTAAAAAATCAAATTAACGAAATAGGAGTATTGAAAATAATATTCACCATGCGCATGCAGTATTATTTCAACATCCTGTTATAAAATTCTTCCTGCAGTGCCTGTGTTTCTTTGTCGGCTTTAATCGCTTTAATAGTTTTTGCCAGCTGGTCCACATACTGATCCACCAGCAGCTTTCCATATTCTTTTGTTGCTTTACCCCCTTCGCCTGCGTAATGATTGGGATAATCTGCATACCACCAGATGGGTGTATATGCGTTTTTGATATGAAGCCTTCGTTGCGGTTTGCCTGATTCAGTATTCGCACTATCCATTTTTACTACATCCGGTCTCAGATACAATAACCTGGATGTTTCTCCTTCACCTGCATGCTGGTCGAATGAAATATCAGATTTACGTTCTGCCAGCATTTTTCTGGTGAAAGCAGAATCCATTGATGGTTGAAAAAAATATAACGCATAGTTTCTTTTCTTTTCGAGTCTTGTCTGTGCGAAATAAGTGATGAGATTGGGGTTGCCGCCATGTCCGTTCACGATAATGATTTTTTTGAAGCCGTTTCTCGCAATTTCATCACAGGTTGCATCCAGCAGGTCCCAAACAACCCTGGGAGGCAATGCGAAAGTTCCGGGTTGCTGTTTCGCTTCATATATCTGTCCATAGAAATAATCGGGAAATACCACCGCATATTCCTTTTTAGAGGCCATTGCAGAACAGTCCCTTACCTGTATAAGATCTGATCCAATAGGTCCATGCGGTCCATGTTTTTCTAATATACCAAAAGGGAGAATACAGGTAGAGTCGGACATTGCTAATGCTTTTGGCCATTCACTGGCAGTAAGCTCATCCCACCGCGTATGTAAAGGCTGGCAAAAAGCAACAATAGTGCTGAATAAGAGGGCTATGACAGTAGTGAAATGCTTCATCAGTAGGTTTTTTACTTAACTTAATATTCACCCCTAAAATAAAAATAACTACAATGAAAAAGACATTTTTAATTACCCTGCTTAACATTATTATTCTTTCATTTGCTGTACAAACCCCGAGTCTGCCATATAAAGCAACTTATTCTGTCAGCTTGAAGTTTGCACCAGCGACCTCTCCAGAACAAATTATTTAATGCAAACCGGTCTCAGCAGTAAGAGTTGAATGTAAAAAACAAAACCCATCCGTATCCTGGAAGGGTTTTGCTGGTAACGGATCGTCACTTGATCACTATTTGTATCGTCTGTTATATCTTCCTCTTTCAGCGTAATCCATACGGCGGTAAAATTTTGCCCTGCATTCGTTTAGTGCATAATGCCTTTCATTTTCCAGTTGTTCAATTTTCATGGCTTTGTGTCTTCTGCTTGTCCATGAGTGCGATACTGAACGAATCCTTTTATCATATTCATGATTGATCCTCTCAAGCTGGCGCCTTAACTCTTCCTTCTCCCTGCCGTCTAATCTGCCGCGTTTTTTTTCGTAACGGTCAACACGGTCGTGTTTATCTTTGTTACGGTTGTTATTGCGATAATCTTTTTGTGCGGATACGGTTAGGGAAGTTGCGGCAATCAAAAGTACTAGAGCTATCTGTTTCATAACATCCAAATTAAGGTTATGAATATTAGAGTAGTGTAAGCGACAAAAGTTTATACAGGATATGTTAAGGTTTTCCCTAAAAGTATCTGGTGATTTAAGAAGGAACGAAGAATAATGCAATGCGATTATCGGATAGACCTAATCATATCCAGCGCATTTCTTGTATTTGCTTGCAGTGAAGTGAAATCGCCAGCTTCGATACTTTTTTTGTTTATCAGAGTGCTTCCTGCACCTACAGCGCATACACCACTGGAGAACCACTGCCTAAGATTTTCTTCTTCAAGCTTTACTCCACCGGTTGGAATAAACAATACGTGGGGAAATAATTCTTTGATAGAAGATACAAAAGAGGGTCCTAATAAATTACCGGGAAAAAGCTTAATCATGACGGCGCCTGCTTCCTCGGCTTTCATGATCTCGGTTGGCGTCATACAACCAGGTATCCATAATATATTTTTTTCAGCAGCAGCCTTGTTAACCTTTTTGTTCCATCCCGGAGATATTAAAAAGTCGGCCTTTGCATGAATAAAATCATGTGCATGTTTTTCGGTTTTTATTGTTCCCGCGCCAAGCAGCATTCCATGCATCTCTTTTTCAGCAATTGATTTCATGTACCTGAAATTTTCTATTGCCGCTATGCCTCTGTTTGTATATTCCACCACACGGATGCCTGCATCATATAATGATCTGAGGATATTTACAGATATCTCTTTATCGGGATGAAAATAGAGTGGAAGAAGTCCCTGTTCTTTTATGAGCGTGATAATTTTATTCATATATAATCAATAATATTTTTACTCGCGGCTGCTGTATACCGTCTGCCGTTTTTTTATCTGATCAACCGAAGAGGTTGTGGCATCACCTTTAATAAACATTTTGTCTACTGCGGCAGCTGTCGCAAATTCCAATGTTTGTTTGTCACTGGTGCCAATAAAATTACCATATATCAGTCCTGCCATAAAACAATCGCCACTGCCTACCTTATCAACGATATTTTCAGCAACATGTTCACTGGAAACAGTAAGCGTATTGTTACTGTATAAAGTGCAATAATAATTCAGCCTGTCGCCATTGTCAAACCTGAAAGTGTTGGCTACTTGCGTGCATTGATGAAATTTTTCAATTAACTCAACTGAGCTCTTCTCTGCCTGCTGTATGCAATTGTTTTTTTCCGTTCTGAAAGTACTCGGCATCCTGATGCCCAGCATATTTTCAATTGCCCATATGTTACCCATCACAACATTGCAGTATTTTACTAGTCCTGGCATTACTTCAACAGGTTGCTTGCCCCATTTCCACAGTTTCGCCCTGTAATTGAGATCTACCGATATTGTTATTCCCTTCGACTTTGCCGCTTCCAATGCTTCCATGCACACCACTGCAAGATTTTCACTGATGGCAGGACTGATCGCACTGAAATGAAACCATGAAATATCTTTTAAGATTTCATCCCAGTTGACCTGTCCGGGTTTCAGGGTAGCGGTGGAAGAATTGGCCCTGTCGTAAATAACACCTGCATTTTTAAGATCCGTACCCTGTGCAAGAAAATAAAGACCGATCCTGTCACCGGAGGTGATCATCCGGCTGGTGTCTATTCCGTTTTTCTGTAAATTTTGTAAGATGGAAGTTGAAAGATAATTATCGGGTACTGCTGAACAGTATGCCACCGGCACTTTCCATTTTGCCAGCGCATTCGCAACGTTAAGTTCGGCACCTCCGGGGTAAACCGGCATTGCCTGTTCGCTGATCCATTTTCCTGTAATATCGGGTGATAACCTGAGAAGGATATCACCAAAGCTCAAAACTTTTTTCATCGATGGTAAATACGCTGATGGAAATCAAATATACTACAACAACACCCACCATGTATTTCTTTCACCGTACTTGCCCCAGTTTTTTAAAGACATTTTTAATGTGCTGCGAAGTTTATCACTATTGATTTTTGTAGTTCCCCTGCTGTTGATCTCGAAATCTTTTTCAACCGGTTGTGTCAGCTGAACTTTTGTCGCAAACCAGGTTGTTGATAACCGGGGAATCGCAATCCCTAAAATCATTCCCGGTAGTCCGTCAAAAGATTCAGGGCCACCACTTACAGGTATTTCATCAGTATAAAATGCAACGATATAAACCGAATCGCACATTTTACCTACTGCTTTACGGCAATCGAGACCTGCAATGGTGCGCTTTTCATCCGTAATTTTCCATTCAATTTTTCCTGTTGAATCGCTCACAAGAAAATTTTCTTCAAACACTGTTTTTTTACTTTGCCTGGTATGTTTGCCTATATCAGTAAAGATCGTATTTTCTTTAGCCGGCCCCATCAGCCAATCCATTTCAAGCTTAACCAGATCGCCGGATATCTTATAAATCGTCTCATTGCCTCTGAAGTCAAGTGTAAAATTCGTATTATGAAAGGCCGGTTGTTTTTTAATAAATTCCTTGAACCAATCAGAATTCATTTCTTCATCATCGAACTGGCGTTGGATGTTAATTTTTCTTTCATACTCTATCTTCCCCTCAGAAATAAATTTTACCTGCCCTTTCATCAGTACCGGACATAACAGCAACATTAAATATATCAGCTTCTTCATACCTATGGTGTTTTATTAATACTGTACTGAATACTTATCATAAAATATCTTTTTAACGTATTATAGCTGTTCTCTGTAATGATATTAGAAGTAGCGTTCCTGCTGAATCCTATATTCTGGTTAAGAATATCATATGCAGCCAGCTTCAGTTCAAGATTGTCTTTTTTCAGGAATTTTCTGCTGATATAAGCATCCCATTTAAAAGAATTCCTGTTCGTCTCGAATGCGTCTGTCCTTTCCCGCAGGTTGATACTACCATTTGTAGAGATCTCGAATTTCTTCAGCACTTTCATCCAAAGCGAGAATTCTGTTCCGCTTGTTAAATATTTGATCTGTACATCAGGCCGTAGTGACGATTTGCTGAACGTATACCCTATGTTAGGCCGGAAATAGTAGTAATACTTGTTTTCTTTATAATTATTGAGACCAACAAAAAATGTGTAATTAGCTGAGTTATTAATGTTGTCGAGATTATTCACACGGTTTCTGTTTCTTCCGTAAGTAAACTGGTTGCCGATCTCAAAATATATACCCAGTTTTTGAGCTCTCCATCCATAGAAGAAGTTACCTGAAGTATTAAAATTACCTTTTGTGTTGATAGACTGGTAAGTCGTCTTGCCGCCTTTATCAGTAACAGTGGATGAGCTGATAGCTCTTTCAGTAATAAATGTATTCAAACTTGTAAATATGCCACGGTTTTTTAAAATCTTATAATTGTTGTACCACAAATTAATATTATGTGCAAATTCCTGGCGGAGATCAGGGTTTCCAATGCGGATATTCAACGGATCAGTGTTCTCCCTTACCGGTTGCAGCTGGTCGAGCGCGGGCTGATTTGTTCTTCCATTATATCTAAATGTAAAGCTCTTCTGAGGACCAGGAGTTAACTTGATAAAAACTTTTGGAAAATAATTTACGAATGAATATCGCTGAGACGTATCGGTCAGCAGATCCGTTTGCCGGAAAACAGAATAATTGATACCCGAACCAACAGTTACCATCATCTTCTTTTTGTTCAGTTTTATATCCAGGCCGGCCGACTGCACATCATATCTGAACCTGAAATCATTGCTCAGGGTGCTATCTTTCTTCGTGTATTCCCCGCCACTATTATTAAATGTTGATCTGAATGATTCATCATTGCGGTAAGTCATTCCATAATTAACCGATAAAAACAAAATTTTTGAAATAGGTTCAGTGTATACGATATTGCCTTTTACTCCAAAACTATTCTGCTTATTGTTTTTCTTCTGATCTATTTTTTCTAAAGAGTCTACATTGCCGCTGCTGTTGAAGTAATTTATAGATGAGTTCAGGAATCCATCGGACTGCAATTCACTTGCACGTTGTTCGAAATCAACTGATAGGGTGCGGCCTTTCAATTTGAACTTTTTTCGTAACAGTAAATTAGCATTCATATTGTTCTTTGACGTCTGGGTATTCATGAAGCGGTCATTATCATTCACGTTACCTCCATCTGCATTTAGTGCTGAACTCATCAGCCTGGATGCATTTTGTGATTGAATATTGTTGCCGGTCACATTGATCTTCATGCTCGACAAAGAGTCGAATTTAAGGTCATATATTCCTTTGCCGCTATGGTTCGAAACACTGCTGAAAGCTTCTGTTGCTGTTGTGTTGAAATATTGTGTATCCGGTAAAATGAACTGGCTGATGGTTTCGCTACCAGCTCTCTGATTATTTTTTAAAAACCGGTAATTAAGATTTAATTTTTTTCTTTGCTCATCCCATTTATTCGAAAAATGTAATCCGGCTGTCCATGCTTTTGGCATACCTTCCACCAGGTTCATTCCCTGGGTATAATCTTCTGTTTCGTTTCCGAAAGTCCAGCCATTTTCTTCATCATAATC
>DATLDR010000055.1:0-2691 GCA_035525775.1 Flavitalea sp. | reverse complement strand
ATATTCCGCGGGTAGATTCCAAGCTTGAAGAAAGCCTCCACTTTTCATACTAAAATCCTAACTTAGGAAATAGCCTGGGCCTGCAAGGTTGCACATTAATTACAACCAACTAAAATGAAACTAATTATTTTTTGTTACCTGATGCTTTTAGCGCCAATTGCATACGGACAAAACACAAATGACAGACCTGTCCGGGAGGGCTTTACTTTAAATATGCCTGTTAGCAAAGAAACATTTTATGAATCGCATATCCCGTCTGCTCCTTATATAGTAGGACCAAAAGTTCTGCAGTTGTTTCCAGGTGATACTGTTTTTATTGAAGTTGAACTCAGTAATGGAGTGTTTACTGATATTAAATCCGTAAAAGAGAATAAGCATCCTGATAAAACCATTGAAATCTGGTTTGCTCAAACCGTAAATAATAATGTACATGAAAATATGATGCTGAAAGTTAGAAATCCTTTTAAGAGAGATTTATCCTATGTAGCGTTAATTCACATCTTAAGTCCGGACAAATGGGTAAATACGTCTATAATTCCTGTGAAAGCAGGATTGGTGGGTTTTGAAATGTGGCCGGATGTTATTATTTCTATCGCATTAAGCGAATGGAAATTTCTATAACCTGATTTTGCATTTCCATGGAAGTCAAAATATTAATACCCATACGTAAGCTAGCTAAAACGTATAAGCCATTGTAAACTGACACTTAACTGAATTTATGAATACTGGAATTAATATTTCATTTGTGCAGGAGAGATACCAGCGGATGAATGATGATGAGTTAATCAGAATTGCCACCCGGGACGCCTCCGGTTTGACACCTGAAGCCATGGAAGTAGTGAAAGCGGAAATTAAAAAGCGCAAACTTGATGAGAACATTTCGAATGGTGTTGAAGCTCAAAATAAAACATACAGTAAAGAAGAAGTGGATGCGTATTGTGATATCCTGTGCAACTTAAGTTGTCCTTTATGCGGAAATACAACTGAACGGATTAATGCAACTATGACAGGAGAAGTCATGAGCTTCGTAGTGTTTACCATCTACAATAAAAAAATAAAAGTGGGCTGTCCTGATTGTTTAGATAAAGCAAACAACAGCGCTTTAGCCTGGTCAGCCATTCTTGGCTGGTGGGGTTTACCCTGGGGCATTATTCGAACTCCACATGCAATTTCACTGAATCTTAAAAGCAAGCAGACAAATCATGCAAAAGGCCATAACGACTACTTGCGGATCTTTACCATGGGTGTAATAGGAGAAGTAGAGACATACAAAGATAACCAAGAAAAGCTGCAGCAAATTGTGGCAAGACAAAACAGATTATAACATGATTTAGCTGTATGGGTGCTGGCGAAATTGCAAATTAATATTTAACCAGTATTAGGAATAAAGAGAAGTTATGGTTTCTTCAATTGCAATGAAAATTCAATTTATAGTGGCGTTATTGTTAACATTAACTGCTTGCGGACAGACCAGTGACAAGTCACAAAAAGGAATTGGCGGTAAAACTGTTGAAAATAAAGAGACAAAATCTATGGGAAATTATTCACCATCTATTGATAATGCCCATCCTAATGCAAAGCGATTGATGAATGAAGAATTTTATTGGAGCCCGGTTGAGGAAACGGCTCCTTTTGGTAGTGACGACGGCGCAGACACCTATTCATTTTTTGCACATTGGAGACAGGCAAACAAAACTGGCAATCCAAAAGACTTTTTAATAGCACATATTGGCTATTGGGGCTACCCATTATTTGACCTCTCTGAAACCGATTTTGAAAAACTTCAGCCTTACCTAAGCCAAAGCAGCATAGGCTACCGTCGCCTTTCAGGCATCGACGCAGCAATTGCTGCCATTGCCTTTGGTCAGTTATATTTGGAAGGCACTATTGACAAGGATTTCAAAGAACTTGCAAAAATTTCCATAAAACGAGAGCTTATACCAGAATTGCTAAATCTTTGGGGAGACAGTTATAAAGCTACCCGGGAAATGCAGCTAAAAAAGATGTTAGCTGTTTTAAATCAGGTGGATTAAAAGGGCATTTAACAGCATTGTAAAATCAGTGAATCAGGTATTTTTAGCTAAGCAACACAGTAGGAACAACGTGCCAGTATATGAATAGATGTTGGTGCATCATTTTATGGTTATTTATATCCTGTGATAATCCAACAGGGAATAAGACCATTTCCAAAAATGCAACCGTCACTGTAAAAGACAGTACCTCAAACCAGGCACTGAAAACCCAGATTCCGGATAAAAAATATCCAGTGGATACTTTGTTGATCAGCAGGTGGAGGATTAAATACTACTCCAGCGGTGGTCGCAATGATTCAGATTTATTTATTGAATGTTCAAAATTCGGCAGGAAGTATACGTTTATAGCCCATAATGTATTACGGTTAAGAAGTTATTTTGTTCCGGCATTTATAGGGGAAACTAAGGATTGCATATATTTTAGTACGGCATGCGCAACAAATTGCAAGGCATTGCTTGTTTTTCATAAGTCAAAAAAACCATCATTTAAACAATATAATTCCGTGATTGAATATAGTATACCACATGATCTGGTAACTTTTATTGATGAAAATACTGATGATGGTGATAAATACATTGTTTCAATTGCAAATTTGAAAAATCATCAGGTTAAAAGACTTCAATTCAGGAATTTCTGCAATTTATTACCCAGGGAGGG
>DATLDR010000051.1:0-5416 GCA_035525775.1 Flavitalea sp. | reverse complement strand
TATTCCAGGAGTTATCTTGAAAAGATCATTATTGTCGCTCCAGCCTGCATCCATCATCACGCTTTCAATACCGAACTTTGCAGCAAAATCAATGTAGTATTTGTAGGTTGAGGTGTTGATGCCGGTTTTGAAATCAACATTGAAAAGATTTTCAGTGATGATCCATTCATCAGTGGATTGTGCGGGCCGTATCCATGAATGGTCCTTTAAAATTGAAGTAGCAGCCAGACGGTATACAATATCATTTTCTGGTAAATCTTTGTCGTGCGACGCAATCATCAAAATACGCCATGGAAAATTTCTTGTACCATTCGTTTTAGCAATGAAATCTTCCCGTTCCGTTACTACCACCTGCGAATAATCGGCCATGACAGCTTTTTCAGTTTTAGGGTAAGGTGCAAAAGTTGCAGTAAGACGATTGGAAGAAGTGCCTGAAAGAAACATTCCGGGGTAATTATCCACGTCTGATTCGTTGATAGCGATCTTAGGCCCTGTTGCAGGCAGTATTACTGCAGGATTGAAGATCAGGCTTGCCTCCGTAAGGCTATCTAATCTTATAGTTGCATATGTTTCTTCGAAACTGGTGTGAAATCTGTCTGCGCGTCCACCCTGAACTTGTGAGTATAATATATCAGCGGGTGGAAAATTAAACTGCGCAATTTCATTTTTTACGATGATGGAATCTTTTATCATGCTGCCTATTCTGTATGCAACACCATCGTTGTATGCCCGGAAAGTGAGCGTAAAGGCTGATTTAAATTCTATCTTGATTTCATTAAAAATATCCGGGATATTTATTCGTTTTTCGGGTACAGGAGAAACGATAACTGTGTTGTTGCTGCGGGTTGTTATTTTGCGGATGCCTTTTATTTGTGAAAGATGAGTACCATCACCGAGTATCATATCTATAACAGACAGCGCTATGATTTCTTTACCTTCATAACTAACGTGGTAATTAATTTCCGGACTAAATGCGATGGATATTTTGATCTTTTTATCGGGTGATAAAAGCGTTTGCTGAGCGTTGCAGGGAATACTAAATAGCAGGAAATAGAAAATGTATTTCATTTGGTAAATGTAACAGATGATGGGTAGAGGCGTATAAATTGAGGGTGCGGTTTCATTTTTGCTTATACGTTAAAGGTATTTACCTTTGCATTCGCTATTTTTTTATTTAAACAGGCTGTGATATTATATGCCTCGAACGATCATTACGGGTACCGGTTGTTATATACCTCCATTTGTTCAATTGAACCAGGATTTCGCCAATCATATATTCTATTCCCAGGACCAGCAACCACTGACTATAGAACCAGGTGAAGTCGTAAATAAATTTAAGCAGATAACGGGGATAGAAGAAAGAAGATATACTACTGATAATTTCAATGCATCTGATATTGGAACCGAGGCCGCGCGCCAGGCTATTGCAGACAGCGGCGTGGACATTGAAACGATCGATCATATCATCGTTGCACACAATTTCGGGAATGTTTTAAAGAATACTATCCAAACAGCCGCGGTGCCTTCACTTGCAAGTTTGGTTAAACATTCCCTCGGTATAAAAAATCCGCATTGTATTGCATACGATGTACTTTTTGGATGTCCGGGGTGGTTACAGGGAATGATTCATGCCGATGCGTTTTTTAAAGCAGGACTTGGAAAAAAAGCGCTTATAATAGGTACTGAAACTCTTTCACGTGTAATTGACATGTACGACCGCGACAGCATGATATTCAGTGACGGGGCAGGCGCCGCCATTATTGAATTCAAAGATGACGCCGGTGATGCAGGGTTACTGGCGTCTGCGAACCAGACACATTCAATTGATGAGGTGGATTATATTAATATGGGTAAATCGTTTTTCCCGGGAAGTGATCCAAGTATAAGGTATCTGAAGATGAAAGGACGTAAAGTATATGAATATGCCATCAAGTATGTACCCGCTGCCATGAAAGAATGCCTCGAAAAAAGCGGAGTGGATATTCATGATGTAAAAAAGATTTTTATTCACCAGGCTAATGAAAAAATGGATGAGGCCATCATCAAGCGATTGTACCAGTTATACGGTATGCATGAAGCGAAGATGAATGTGATGCCAATGTGCATCAGTTGGCTCGGCAATAGTTCAGTGGCTACCATCCCCACTTTGTATGACCTTGTTAAAAGAAGGAAGCTGGATGAACATGAGTTAAAAAGCGGCGATATTATCTTGTTTGCTTCTGTTGGGGCGGGAATGAATATTAATGCCGTTGCCTACAGAGAAGCTTAAAGTTTGCAGGAACGGATAAATTACGCGGTTAAATGTTTCCATATCACTTCGTATATGTCCGTAGCACGTACTATGTTATTGCCAACACTGTCATCTGTGATGAGCACCGGAAAAAACATTTCATCAATTTCTAAAGATCCGTGCGACCCTTTTACAAGCGTTGAATCAAGCGGAATTACATCCATTACATACCGTAAACCGGATTTTTTGCGCAATAATTTATAGGCCGCCTTAGCTTTTGACGTCATAAATAATTCTACCGGGTCATAACCGGGTTTTTTATGGATGTCAACTACACGGGCATAATCGGGAGCAAGATGATCATGAAGCCAGAAATAATAAGTGAACCAGCTATTTTGATCTGCCATCAATACAAAGTCGCCTGAACGGTCATGGTTAATGTGATATCCTTTCTGTTGCTCTTTGTCTAATAATTTAGCAATGCCTTTTAAATTTGTAAGCAGGCTCTTTACGCGATCGTAATAAGATTTATCATTTACATATACATGAGCGACCTGATGATCGGCAACAGCGAACGCTTTTGAAGCACCTGCATCGAGCAGTTCAAGACCGCGTTCAATGCGGATGGCCAGGAGATCATTTTCTCTCAGCAGCCTGTTGATGTGAACAGGTTGAGAAACATTTGCAATACCATATTCAGACAACAAAATAATACGTGCGCCTGTTGTTGAATAGTACTTTATCAAACCCTTAGCTACTTTATCAATTTCCGCTAAATGATTAGAAATTTTTTGTGGATCAGGGCCGTACTTCTGAAGAGAATAATCAAGGTGCGGCAGGTAAATAAGCGTTAGTTTCGGATTATATTTTTTATCTGTGTAAACGGAGGCATCGGCTATCCATTGTGTAGACGTGATGTCTGCTCCCGGGCCCCAGAATTTAAAAAGGGGGAACTGACCAAGCGCTTTTTGTAGTTCATCGCGCAGACCAGCGGGATACGTATAACAATCAGGCATCTTACGGCCGTCGGCCAGGTAGTTGGGGCGTGGCGTTGCTGAATAATCGGCGGTAGAGTACATATTATACCACCAGAACATTTTTGAAACGGTAAACGAAGGATCTTGTTTTTTTGCCCGGTCCCATATTTTTTCTGCCTGCACCAAATGGTTAGATTGTTTCCAGAATTTAATTTCAGCATCTGTTTTATCGTACCATCCATTACCCACTATACCATGTTCTGATGGCCATTTACCTGTGATATAAGTTGACTGAACTGACGTTGTTACTGCAGGAAGCATTGGAAATATTTTCTGCAGGCATCTCTTTGAAATATATTCTGATAGAAAAGGAGTATGCGAACCGATAACAGATGAAGACAGACCAACAATATCTATTACCACTGTTTTATGCATACGCCTGGCCGGTGTGAGTTGATTCGTGTTTGATAATGTCGATTACCCATTGTATTTCTCTGATGATGGATTCAGCGACCGGCAACCGCATATCCTCCGGTAAAACTTCCCAGGTATATGTTTCTATTTCAAGATGAAAGGTAAACATGCTGTGATCCTGAATAGTTAATACTTTTTCAATGTCCGATCGTGTGGAATGCAGCATGCCATAGCTGGATACAAAAAGAGGAACGTGATAGTGAGCACGCCATTCGGTGATCTCCAGATTCATTGCATCGTCGAGGGCCAAATTTAGATCGCGATATCTTACAAGCTGCCCATCCTCTTTCCGTGCTACCACCTGGTGCAGGTAAACTGGCTCATTGAACTTTTGAAAGGCTTCAATGAAATTTTTTCTTTCCTGTGTTTGTGCAGGCATTTTTGATCTAAGCGCCGCACTTATCTGGATCTTACCGGTTTTTATTCCAAGTGAACGGAGCTGTTCTACCATATGTGCATGATCTTCGTATCCGACAGCGAAGTGGCAAACATCATAACACAACTGTATATGCTCCCTGATAACTGAAGCTGCTTCATCTTCGTTAATATTATAACGGTCCTGTATATACGGAATGCCGAGGGGCAGCAGATATTGAAGGTACCATTGTAAAAACTCTTTCCCGTTACCCAGCAGCCCATCAGGCTCAGGTTCTATATCAATATGTATCAGCTTGCCAGTTGCTCTATTAATCTGTATTAACTGGTCGAGCACCTGCAACAGGTTGAATGTTGCAGTTTCAAACACCTCAGGAAGCTGATCATCTTTGTGCCAGAATTTATATGATAAAGGTGAAGTTGAAATACCTCCATCAATACCTTCCGGAATAAGCGAAGCCAATATTTGTGCAAGTCTGATAGTATAAGCAACCCTGTCTGCAGACAGCCAGTCGGGTGCATGAACCTGGTCTTTTACAATACTGTGATGGAATCCACCGTATGGAAATCCATTCATAGTAAAAACGTAGCAATTATTTTCACCAAGCCATTGTTGAAATTCTTCTAAATTTTCCTGCTTCCTTAATTCGAGACTTGCAGCATTTGCAAGCCGCAAACCAATACCAAAAGGTTGTACGGGACAGACCTTTTTTTTGATCAGGGGAATATTTTGTTTGAGTATGCGGAAATGATCAGTCCATGTTTCCCCCGGGTGAATATTAGTGCAATAAGTAAGATGTCCTTTCGAAGTTTGCATACAATCGCGTGTTTTATGAAAAAGCGCGCAGCCATTTACTTGATTTAATCAGCAAATCGGGATCCAGCTCATGAACTTCTTCACCTGTACCAATTGAATTAAGTAACATGATCGTCAGCCTGCCACCAAGATGCTCGCGGAATTCATTTAACCCCTGTAAAATTGTACTTTTTTCATCTTTAATTTCCATAAGCGGATGAGTAACTGCGAAACCTACAGTTTTCAAAGCTGAGATAATACTTTTTGCATCTGATTCGCTAATCCTTCCGGAAATGTATGAGTATGCAGTGTCCAGAGCAATACCCAAAGCCACAGCTTCACCGTGGCGAATAGTGAAATGTGATAATTGCTCGAGCTTGTGTGCGCTCCAATGACCAAAGTCGAGCGGACGAGAGGAACCCATTTCAAACGGATCGCCACCGGCAATGTGTTCCATGTGCATTTGTGCACAGCGCCTGATGAGATATTGCATAGCCTGCATATTCCGTGATGCGAGCAAATGAGCGTTTTCCTGTAACCAGAAAAAAAAGCTTTTATTTTTTA
>DATLDR010000014.1:0-8428 GCA_035525775.1 Flavitalea sp. | reverse complement strand
GAGCTGCACGGGGTATCGGTGAAGCTATCGCATTAAAATTTGCTGAGCATGGGGCGCATGTAGCCTTTACTTATGTAAGTGATAGCAGTACGTCAAAAGCAGAAGTACTCGAATCAAAACTGAAGGCGGCAGGCGTTAAAGCAAAGGCATATAAAAGCAATGCGGGCGTATATGCAGACAGTGAAGCAATGATCAACGATGTGGTGAAAGAATTTGGTACAATTGATATTTGCGTGAACAATGCAGGCGTTTCAAAAGATAACCTGTTACTGAGGATGACCGAACAACAGTGGGATGAAGTGATGGCGGTGAACCTCAAAAGTGTTTTTAATATGACCAGGCAGGTAATGAGGCCGATGATGAAAGCGCGTAAAGGCTCAATTATCAATATGAGCTCGATCATAGGCATAAGAGGAAATGCAGGCCAGAGCAGTTACGCTGCAAGCAAGGCGGGTATAATAGGCTTCACCAAATCGATGGCGCACGAACTCGGCAGCAGGAATATCAGGTGCAATGCGATTGCCCCCGGCTTCATTGAAACAGACATGACGAACTATCTTAAAGAAGGAGATACCGCAAAAGCATTTATGGAAAAAATACCGCTAAGTCGTTTCGGCAGCGGAACAGAAGTCGCAGATGCATGTCTTTTTTTGGGATCTGATATGAGTTCTTATATTACCGGGCAGGTGCTTAGTGTATGTGGTGGATTAAATATCTGAGAATTATTTTATTTTTCTTTTTAAAAAGAAAATAATCTCTATTGCTTACCAATGAACAAATTAGAAAACTACATTCTCGGTAAATGGGTCGCGGGAGACGGAGAGGGTATTCCCCTTAAGAATGCTTTTAATGGCGATATCATCACGTATGCTACCACAACAGGACTCAACTACGCCGATATTCTCAATTATGCACGTAAAAAAGGAAATCCTGCATTAAGAAAGCTGACTTTTCAGGAGCGCGGCAAAATGTTGAAAGCCCTTGCGGTTCATCTTCAACAGCATCTGGATAAATTTTATGCGCTCAGTTATAAAACAGGCGCCACAAAAAGTGACGGATGGATCGATATTGAAGGGGGTATAGGAAACCTGTTTTCATATGCCTCGCTCAGAAGAAAGTTCAATGATGATCCGTTTTATGTGGATGGTGATCCTGTTTCACTAAGCAGATCAGGAAATTTTATAGGGCACCACATAATGGTACCAAAAGAAGGCACTGCAATCCACATAAATGCTTTTAATTTCCCTGTGTGGGGTATGCTCGAAAAAATAGCTGTCAATATTCTTGCAGGTGTGCCGGCAATTGTAAAGCCTGCAACGGTTACATCATTTCTTACTGAAGCAGTAGTAAGGGAAATTATCTCTTCAGGCATCTTACCAGAAGGTTCACTACAGCTGATATGCGGATCTGCAGGCGATCTGCTTGACCATGTGCAGTCGCAGGATGTGATAACATTTACAGGTTCCGCGTCAACAGGAAATAAGCTGAAAGCAAATGAAAATATTCTGAAGAACAACGTGCCTTTCAACCTTGAAGCCGATTCTCTTAATTGTATTGTTCTCGGCAGTGATGTGGAACCAGGAAACCCTGAATGGGATATTTTTCTGAAGGAAGTAAGAAGGGAAATGACGGTAAAAGCCGGGCAGAAATGCACAGCTATCCGCAGAATTTTTGTTCCCGAAAATAAAATGGAAGACGTATGGCTTGCTGTTGGTAAATCGCTCGGACAGACTACAATAGGCAATCCTCAAAATGATAAAGTGCGTATGGGATCTCTTGCCGGATTTGAACAAAGAGAAGAATTAATGGCGCAGGTAAAAAAACTGCTGACAACCAGCAGACTCGTTTATGGGTCACCATACACAGTGGAACTGATAGATGCTGATTATAAAAAAGGGGCGTTTATAAGTCCTCTGTTGCTTGTAAATGAAAATCCTTTCGAGTGCGATGAACCCCATAATGTTGAAGCATTCGGTCCTGTAAGCACCATTATGCCTTATAAAAATAACGAGGAAGCCGTTGCACTCGCAAAAAAGGGCATGGGCTCACTTGTTTCAACGATAGTGACCGCAGATAAAAATATTGCCAGGCAATTTGTTTATGGTGCCGGCAGCCATCACGGGCGTATTCTCGTATTAAACGATGAGTGCGCAAAGGATAGTACCGGCCATGGCTCGCCTCTACCTGCCTTAGTGCATGGAGGTCCGGGTCGGGCAGGTGGTGGCGAAGAGATGGGCGGCATAAGAGGTGTAAAACATTATATGCAACGTGTGGCCGTGCAGGGTTCGCCATCATCGCTTACAGCCATTACCAACAGCTATCACCAGCATGCAGAAGTTTCAGAGGATGAAGTGCATCCTTTCAGAAAATATTTTGAAGATTTGCGTATAGGCGACACCGTTATAACGGGAAAGCGAACGATAACAGAAGCGGATATAGTTAATTTTGCCAATGTCAGCTGGGATCATTTTTATGCCCATGTTGATCATACTGCCCTGGAAGGCACAATGTTCGACAAGCCTGTTGCGCATGGTTATTTTATTCTGAGCGCGGCTGCAGGATTATTTGTAGATGGTAAAAAAGGACCTGTGCTGCTTAATTACGGCATAGATGAATGCAGATTTATTCAACCTGTTTATGCGGGTACAACTATTGGTGTTAAATTAACCTGTAAGGAAAAAATTTCGCAGGACCAGAGAGACAGTAGCGACATACCTAAAGGAATAGTAAAGTGGCTGGTAGAAGTTACAAACCAGCTGAATGAAGACGTGGCCATAGCAACAATTCTTACTATGGTGAAAAGAAAAAATTAAAACAGAAAGTCATGAACGGAGTTCCTTATGTAAAAGCAGAGACGCATCAATCGATCACTACTATTGAATTTTATCATCCGCAAAGTAACTCGCTGCCTGCGAAATTATTACATGAGCTGGCGCATGAGATCCATAAGGCCGGAACAATGTTCGAAACAAAAGTTATAGTGCTGAAATCAGCAGGAGAAAAGGCTTTTTGCGCAGGAGCATCCTTTGATGAACTCAGCGCTATCAATTCGAAAGAAGCAGGATTGCAATTTTTCAGTGGCTTTGCTCATGTGATTAATGCTATGCGAAAATGTTCTAAAATGATCATAGGACGCATTCATGGTAAATGTGTAGGTGGCGGAGTAGGTATCGCTGCTGCAGTTGATTATGCCATAGCGTCGGATAAAGCAGACGTAAAGCTGAGTGAATTGTCAATAGGCTTCGGTCCGTTTGTTATTGCACCGGCAGTAGAGCGAAAAATCGGCATCGGCGCTTTCAGTGCATTGGCAATTGATTCAACACTGTGGAGAAATGCTGAATGGTGCCTGCGGAAAGGCTTATATGCAGAGATGCATCATAGTGTTGAAGAACTGGATGAGGCTGTATCGAGACTCGCATACACTTTATCTCATTCAAGTGCTGATGCGATGGCAGAATTGAAGGGTATATTGTGGAAAGGCACAGAAAACTGGGATATATTACTGCATGAGCGGGCTGCAACAAGCGGTAGGCTTGCAATGAGTGAATTTTCTAAAAAAGCGATGGCAACAGTGGATAAAACACAAAAAGAAAAAAAATAAATCGCGCCTCATTACTATTTGTACGGATAGAGCTCTTTAATCTTATTTTTTATGAGAATACCGATACTTCTCTTATGTGTTTTTTTAGTTTCGTGCGGAGGTAATGCATCAGAAGAAAGAAAGAACGGATACTCGGAAACACCGAAAAATGATGAAGATTCATTATTTCAGGAGGTAATGAACCAGCACGATTTAGCCATGTCAAAAATGGGTAAACTTGCAGGATACCGCAAACAGTTTGTGTCAAAGATCGATTCTGTTAAAAAATTAAAAGCGCCGGTAAAACAACCGGTTATCAAAACATATGAACAGTTAACATTTCAGCTCAAAGAGGCGGAAGATCAGATGAATGGATGGATGCAGCAATTCAGCATCGACACGTTACAGGATAATCCTCATATAAGAATGCAATACCTGGAAAGTGAAAAATTAAAAGTAACTACAATAAAAGAAGAAATATTATCCGTGTTATCCAGAGCCGATTCAGTTTTGAAAAAGTGATTATTCTATTTTTTTGGCCTCTATCTCATTGCAGAGGGCATCAAAGATAGACTCTACGTCACCTTCACCCTTCAATCGGACTACTTTTCCAAATTGTTCATAATATCCGGCTACCGGCGAAGTTTTACTTTCGTATTCAGTAATGCGGGCCCTGATCACCTGTTCGTTCACATCGTCAGATCTTCCGGAAGTTTTACCACGATTCAGCAACCTTTCAATCAGCTCAGTTTCGGACACTTCAAGCGCCAGCACGGCATTTATTTCTGCATGATTCTCAGCAAGCAGCTCATCCAGCGCCTCAGATTGGGCTACTGTCCTTGGAAAGCCATCAAACAGAAAACCTTCTGCATTAGGATTATTTTTAATAGCAGACCTGATCATACCGATGACCACGGCATCTGGTACCAGCTGGCCACTATCCATATACTTTTTCGCTTCGAGCCCCAGAGTTGTTTTATTTATGATCTCCTCTCGCAGCAAGTTACCTGTTGAAAGGTGAATCAACCGGTATCTGTCAATAAGCTTCTCAGACTGTGTACCTTTCCCGCTACCCGGCGGACCAAATAAAATGAGATTAAACATGGCGTAAATATAAAGTACAGGACGTAAAAATCCTTTAACAAATAAATAAAGGAATAAGCAGGGGCTTTGTAAACTATGCCCGTCCTAGTAACGTAAATTTGGTACAAGCAAATCATTATGAAACTTGCACCACTTTTACTGGTTGTTTTTTTGCAGCAATGCTCTTATTCGCAAAATTCACCGGTTTCAAAACAATCGCAGCATATGGACAATAAAAAACAGGAAAACCCTGTATACTCCCGTTCAGATTCCAGCAAAGTGACTCTTTCTGATGAGGAATGGAAGAAGATCTTACCCCAGGATGTTTATTACATAGCGCGCATGAAAGGCACCGAAAGGCCATGGACCAGCAAATATGAAACGTCTGATGAACCGGGCACATACTATTGCGCTGTGTGCGGCAATGCACTATTCCTTAGCGACACAAAATTTGAAAGTGGATGTGGCTGGCCCAGTTTTTACCAGCCTGTGTCCAAAGGAAGCATTATCTATGAAGTCGATAATACACTTGGCATGAAGCGGACAGAAGTAATGTGTGGACGCTGTAAATCGCACCTGGGACATGTTTTTGAAGATGGCCCTCCTCCAACAGGTTTGCGCTATTGTATAAACGGAGTGGTGCTTGATTTTGAAAAAGCTAAAGAAGCACAAAAGAACTACGAGGCAAAAAAGTAATAATGCGCTTTACCTTAATTTCGCATTCTTGCGAAAAAATAAAAATATTGTCATTGAAAACGTGCTGGTAGAGGACTATGCGGCGGAAGGGAAGTCACTGGCACGGGTGGAGGGTAAAGTGATCTTCATAGAGGATGTTGTTCCAGGCGATATTGTTGACATCCGCCTTGGAAAAAATAAAAAAGACTGGGCCGAAGCACGGCCCATTTTAATAAGATCGCTCTCAAAAGATCGTGTTAAGCCTTTTTGCCAGCACTTTGGTGTTTGTGGCGGATGCCAATGGCAGATGCTGCCTTACGAAAAGCAGCTTATCTATAAGCAGCAGCAGGTTTTCGATAATCTTACCCGCATAGGTAAAATCCCTTTACCGCCTTTTGAACCTATTGGAGCAGCAACTCCTGTTACGCTTTACCGGAACAAGATCGAATACACATTCAGCAATAAAAGGTACCTGCTGCCCGAAGAGCTGAATAATGAAAGCATCAGCACCCAGTTAAATGTGGCAGGCTACCATGCAAAGGGATTGTTTGATAAGGTTGTTGATATAATTAAATGTCATCTTCAGGATGAACCTACAAATGCTATCAGGTTAGCCGTTAAACAGTTTGCCCTGGCAAATGATTATACTTTTTATGACATCAGGGAACACTCCGGCTTGCTGCGGACAATGCAGATACGGCTTTGCCGTTCGGGCGAACTAATGGTGAACATAGTATTTGGAAAAAACGATCCAAAAAAAATAAAAAAGTTATGTGATCATTTAGTGAACTTATTTCCTTCTGTCACTACACTTTTATACACTATCAATGAAAAGAAGAATGACAGCCTTCATGATCTTAACCCTGTTATATTTACAGGTAAGGGTTATGTGATTGAAACACTTGAAAATTTTACATTCAAGATAGGACCGAAATCTTTTTTTCAAACCAACACCTACCAGGCTGAGAATCTATACCAGGTTGCAAGGGAGTATGCAGAGCTTTCCGGCAATGAAACAGTTTATGATCTTTATTGCGGTACAGGAAGTATTGGAATATTTGTAAGTGGGAAAGCTAAAAAAGTAATAGGGGTAGAAATGGTGAAGGAAGCGGTAGATGATGCTATCGAAAATGCCCTGATCAACAGTGTTGGCCATGCGAAATTCTTTACCGGTGATGTAGCTGATGTATGCAATGATGATTTTTTTGCTGAACACGGAAGGCCTGATGTAATTATTACCGATCCGCCCCGTGCAGGCATGAGCCCGCAGCTCGTTGTGAAAATACTGGAGATGGAAGCGCCGCTGGTAGTATATGTAAGCTGTAATCCTGCAACCCAGGCGAGAGACCTTAATCTCATGAAAGATAAATACAAGGTGACAAAAGTGAGGCCGGTAGATATGTTCCCTCACACACATCATATTGAAAATGTAGTGCAGCTCCGATTGAAATAATCGTTAAGGTTGTGCCGTATCTTTGAAACATTGCGAACTTAGACCTAAATTTTCCTGGATGGCAGATGTTAGAATGAATAGTTTTCAGTCTATTCCCCCGGTAATCAAGAACCTGATCATTTTAAATGCTTTAGTTTTCTTTGCACAATCGATATTCGGAAATGATGACCAGAGTGTAATAAATAATCTTTTTGCATTACACGATGTACGTTCAGAACACTTCAAACCACATCAGGTAATCACGCACATGTTCATGCATGGGAGCCTCGCCCATCTTTTCTTTAACATGTTACCATTATGGATGTTCGGCAGTATCCTCGAAAATGTATGGGGACCTAAACGCTTTCTTATCTTTTACATTTTATGTGGCCTGGGCGCAGCTTTTCTTCATCTCAGTTCACTGTATATTGAAATGGCCGACAAATTTGACCTCTATCAACAATATGCAGGGCGTATGGCAGATACCGAAAGTCTCGACTTATTAAAAAGACACCTCGATACTCCCACTGTGGGAGCATCCGGTGCCGTTTTCGGATGCCTTGCCGCTTTCGGATACCTTTTTCCGAACAGCCTTGTTTTGTTTTACTTTTTCATCCCCATTAAAGCAAAATGGTTCGTTATCATTTATGCCGGACTTGAGCTTTGGATGGGAGTTAACAATTCGGCCGGCGACAATGTTGCACATTGGGCCCATCTCGGTGGAGCGTTGGTTGGATTTTTGCTTGTTCTTTACTGGAATAAAAGAAATCGCCGCAACTTTTATTAGAATCGTTTTGTAAATTCATAAAAAAATATTCGTGCTACGAGAGGACCGTTACAGGAAGAGAATGTTACTGGGACAGGATGGTAATTCCCTCATCATGATGATCGCTATTCTTGCCCTCGTTTTCTGCATATTCAAATTTATTTACATCGCTTATTATTTGTCTGGGCTGACATATGAATCCTATATGTCGAACATATTTAAATGGTTCATACTTCCAGCTGAGGTAGATAAGATACTTGACAGACCCTGGACGATCATTACCTACATGTTCATGCACGATGGCGTGTTTCATATGCTGGGTAATGTTCTATGGCTTTGGGCATTCGGATTCATTTTGCAGGATCTTGCCGGTAACAACAAGCTGGTACCTCTCTTTTTATATGGGGGCATTGCGGGTGCTTTCCTGTTTGTGATAACGAATAATGTATTCCCGGTACTTTCAGCTCAGATAGATGGCAGAACATTACAGGGAGCATCAGCAGGAGTAATGGCGATTGCCATTGCCACAACATCCCTAGCTCCTGACTACCGCATCTTTCCTATGCTTAATGGCGGTATCCCCTTATGGATACTCACTATCATTTTTGTGATCATCGATTTTGCGAGCATTCCCAGCGAAAACGGCGGAGGTCATATTGCGCATATTGGGGGCGCCGGTATCGGTTTGGTATTTGTGCTCCAGCTGAAAAGAGGCAATGACTGGAGTGCCTGGATGAACCGGTTTTTCAACTGGATCGGTAATCTTTTCAATCCCGATAAAAAAGAATGGAAAAAAACAGCCAAAAAAGAATACTTCTATAAAACCAGGGGCACCCAGCCTTTCAAAAAAGTTTCCAACATAACGCAGAAACGAATTGATGAGATCCTGGAT
>DATLDR010000210.1:0-7792 GCA_035525775.1 Flavitalea sp. | reverse complement strand
ATGGTCGATATAAAGATCGATGAACCTGAAGTAAAAATTGATTACCGCCACAAGATCATGCTTGTGGGATCCTGCTTCACTGAACATATCGGCGACAGGCTTGCTGATCTTAAGTTCCGTATACTGCAGAATCCCAATGGTATTGTTTTCGATCCTTCCACCGTTGCCTCTTCGGTTACTTCATACATAGAAAATAAAAAATATTGTGGTGATGAATTGATTCAGTTAAATGAATTATGGCAAAGCTGGCAGCATCACGGCAGGTATTCCGGCATCAGCAAAGATGAAGTATTACAGGTAATCAATCAATCACAACAGGAAGCACATACCTTTCTGCAGGATGCAAAATGGCTGATCATAACGCTGGGAACTTCTTTTTCATACAGGCTCACTAATGGATCAGTACCTGTAGCAAATTGTCACCGTGCTCCTTCCCAATGGTTCGATAAACACATGATGACTATTGATGAAACCATCACTGTGCTTGATACAATGCTGTACCGGCTTTTCAAATTCAATCCGGACATCAATATTATTTTTACAGTTAGTCCTGTGCGCCATATCCGCGATGGTATCATCGATAACAACCGCAGCAAAGCACGGTTGCTGGAAGCAGTGCATCACCTGGTTAACAAATTTTCAAGGCTGCATTATTTTCCTTCATATGAACTGGTGATAGATGTGTTGCGTGATTACCGTTTTTACGACATAGATCTGGTGCATCCGAATTACCAGGCGACATCATTTGTGATTGAACAGTTTATAGGTCATTATGTAAATGAGTCATCGGTTACGCTGCTGAATGAAATTGAAAAGATTGTTATCGCGCGAAGGCATAAATCCTTTCAGCCCGATACAGATGCGCATAAGAATTTTCTTAAGCTTCATGCGCAGCGCACGAAAAAACTGATGGACACATATCCTTTTCTATCGTTGCAGGAAGAGCTTGATTTTTTTGGCCAGGGTCATGCTTAATGTATTCTGTCTCCTCTTACCTCCAAGTTTTCCATTACACCAGCTTCGTACTCCAGCCATTCGTTCCATCTTTTTCTCACCTTTGGCTTAGCAATGTAAGTTTCTGCGAGGTCAATGAACAAATGGTAATGACCTGCTTCGCTTTCCATAAATCTTCTGTAAAAATTGCGGAGATAATCATCGTTGAGTCCTTCACTTAGGCGTTTAAAACGCTCGCAGCTTCTTGCTTCTATCAGGGCGAAAATAAGCAGCCTGTCGAGAAACACATCTTCTTCACTTGCACCTTTCACCTGGAACTCTATTAATTTGTTTACATAGGTATCCTTTCTTTGCCTGCCGAGTGCAAGGTTGCGCTTGTTAAGTTCAGCGAGCACCTGGCGGAAATGGCCCCATTCTTCAGTAACGATCGGCGACAGCTCGGTGACCAGTTTATGCCTGTCAGGATAGCGTTGAATAAGTGAAATGCAGCTTGTTGCGGCTTTCTGCTCGCAGTAGGCATGGTCGGTTAGTATTTCCTGAAGCGAAATGGAGGCCAGGTCAACCCACCTTGGATCTGTAGGAAGGTGAAGGCCTAAAATATTTTTAGTTTCCTGCTGCATCATCGACTGTATATTTATCAAATTAAAGACCTTTGGCCAGGCAAGTTAAAAGTTAAAAGTGAAAAATGAAAAGTTGCGAAACTTGGCGCTTAGCGAATCATTGCAACTTTGCGTGAACCCCTTGCGGGAAATCTGGCTGATCTATAACTTTTGACTTTTTACTTTTAACATCTAACTTTTGAACGAAGATTTTCTGAACCGGAAATTGCAGCAACGCAGGGAAAGCTACGCTTTCAGGGAACTGCAACTGAAAAAAGGCGTTGTTGATTTTTGTTCGAACGATTACCTCGGGATGGTTGCAGCAAACAGGATACATTCCGGCAATGAAAACGGTCAGGAAAAATTATTCGGCTCTACAGGATCAAGGCTCATATCAGGTAATTATACACTGATAGAAGATGCAGAGAAGCAGCTTGCGGAATTTCACAATGCTCCTTCAGGATTGATTTTTAATTCAGGCTACGACGCAAACCTCGGTTTGCTGGGATGCGTGCTCCAGAGAAATGACACTGTATTATATGACCAGCTGTGCCATGCGAGTATCCGAGATGGCATACGGTTAAGTCATGCTTTTGCATTTTCATTTGAGCACAATGATGTTGAAGATCTTGAAAAAAGATTGCAGCAGGCTACAGGTAATATTTTCGTGGTTACAGAATCTGTTTTTTCCATGGATGGTGACATGGCCCCGCTTGAGCAAATAACTGAGGTATGCCGTAGTTATAATGCCCTGCTGATTGTAGATGAGGCGCATGCAACCGGTGTAATAGGAAGGAAAGGTGAGGGCCTTGTTCAGCATCTAGGTCTTGAATCAAGATGTTTTGCACGTATTCATACTTTCGGAAAAGCAGTAGGCTGCCATGGTGCAATTGTATTGGGTAGCAATATCCTTCGAAACTATCTCATCAATTTCAGCCGTCCGTTCATTTATACTACAGGCATGCCTGCATCCGCGGTGCTGGCGATACTTCGTTCTTATTTGATCTTTCCGTCAATGGAAAATGAAAGGGTTCACCTGTTCAGGCTGGTTAAACAATTCCGGGATAACGCGGGACAATTGCGGTTATGCAGCAGTGTTACTCCCATACAGGGCGTTATCATACCAGGTAATGAAGCCGTAAAGCAGGCTGCGCAGGTGCTGCAGCAACATAACCTTGATGTACGGCCAATATTATATCCTACAGTATCAAGAGGGCAGGAGCGGCTGAGGATTGTAATACATTCCTTCAATACAGAAAGTGAGATTCAGCAGCTGCTCACTATACTGGAAAGTCGTAAATGAATCGTAGATTAGTTATATGAAGATCGTTTACTTTCTGGTGTCCCTATTAGTCACGCTGATTGTAATCGTTCTTCTCAACTCAGGCTTCGGCAAAGCACCACCATTCGGAAAATTTCTTTCACCACAACATGGCTTCTGGCAGAATGCGGAGCCTGTTAACAAAGATTATTCTGCTGATATCAATATTCCCTCAATAGGCCATGCGACAGAAATATTTCTGGATAACCGGCTGGTGCCGCACATATTCGCAGAAAATGAAAACGATGCTTTTTTCGCACAGGGTTATCTGCATGCTAAATTCAGGTTATGGCAGATGGAATTTCAAACTCTGGCGGCATCAGGACGATTGTCTGAAGTGCTGGGCCCTGGACCAGACAGCGCCTACCTCAACAACGACCGCAGCATGCGCAGGCTGGGAATGGTATATGGTGCAAAACGGTCATTAACAGAAATGGAGAAGGATGAACAAACAAAAAACCATTTGACCGCATATACCAATGGTGTCAATTATTACATCAGTCATCTTACAGAAGCGGAGTTGCCGCTTGAATATAAACTGCTCAACTATCTTCCTGAAAAATGGAGCCCGCTTAAAACAGCTTTCCTGCTTAAGTACCTGAGCTTCGACCTTACGGGTAGTGAATCGGATGTTGAATACACGAATGCGAAAGCATATTTCACGGAACAGCAATTTAAAAAACTATATCCGCTAAGGAACGAAGCATCCAGCCCGGTAATTCCTGCGGGTACTTATTTTCCTCCGGCGTCAGATTCTGTTCATGCCCCTGCAAGTGCAGACTCATTATACTTTAACTGGAAACATGCTGTGAATGTTGAAACGATAAAGACAGATAAAGACAATGGCAGCAATAACTGGGTGGCCGGTGGAAGTAAGACATTAAGCGGCCGTCCTATATTATGCAACGATCCGCATCTTGGTCTTAATCTGCCATCGCTATGGTACGAAATGCAGATATCAACACCCGAATACAGTGTGTATGGGGCCAGCTTGCCAGGGGCACCAGCAGTGGTAATAGGATTCAACGATCATATTGCATGGGGTGTTACCAATGCAGCACGGGATGTTATAGATTTTTACCGCATCATCTTTAATGGAAGTGATAAATCGCAATACTTATTGAATGATGACTGGAAAAAAGCAAAGCTGAATATCGAGACGTATAAAATGAAAGACGGCTCAACATTCAGTGATACTGTAGCCTACACGATATTCGGACCAGTGATGTACGACGATCGGTTCAGCGGCAAAGGCAGGGTAGGCGCTGATGTTAATCTTGCCGTGCGGTGGATGGCACACGAGCCCTCTAATGAATTAAAAGCCCTTTGTGATCTTAACCGTTCAAAGAATTATGAAGACTATACAAATGCAATAAAATATTTTTCATGTCCCGGACAGAACTTCGCATTTGCGAGCAAGACTGGTGACATCGCTTTGTGGCAGCAGGGAAAGTTTCCGAATAAATGGAACATGCAGGGCGATTTCATCATGCCTGGAACTGATACATCATACAACTGGCAATCGTATATTCCACAGGCGGCAAATCCTCACGTATTAAATCCTGAGCGGGGATATGTGAGCAGTGCCAACCAGATTCCTGCAGATACTTCATACCCTTATTATCTGGGTGGTGATTATGATGTTTATCGCGGATTGCAGATCAACAGAATGCTTGAAATTATGAATGGCATCACACCGGAAGACATGCAGCATTTACAGAATGAGAACTTCAATGCGTTTGCAGAGGCGGCGGTACCATACATGCTTCTTCATGTAAAGCAAAATGAACTTACACCTGAAGAGAAAAAATTTTTCGAAACAATACGGGCGTGGGATTTACGGAACGACAATGCCCAGGCCGGCCCAACGATATTTATCAACTGGTTCGAGATACTGGAACAAATGATATGGAACGATGAGCTTTCAAAGCAACCGGGAGCATCGAAAATGCCCGATGGACCCACACTGATAGAAGATTTAAAAAATGACAGTGCATTTGCATTTGTTGATGATGTGAATACTCCTGAAAAGGAAACCATTGATGACATTACAACAAAAGCTTTTCAGAAAGCTTGCATTACACTGATGTATGCTCAAAAGGATGGAAAGCTATCGTGGAGCAAATTCAAGGATACCGGAATACGTCATTTGCTTCGCATGGAGGGGCTCAGTCGTTTTCATTTGAATACAGGAGGAGGAAGAAATGTGATCAACGCTACGCAGCAATACAAAGGTCCGAGCTGGAAGATGATCGTACAGCTGACTGATAATACAGAAGCATATGGAATTTATCCCGGCGGACAGAACGGTAATGCGGGCAGCAAACACTATGATGAATTTGTGAATGACTGGGCCGACGGAAAATATTACAGGCTGTGGCAAATGAAAAAACAGGAAGCTGCTGATAAGAGGGTGACTGCTATTTTAAAATTTTCACCTGCCTTTAAATAATTCCTATGAAAATTTTTATTTCAATAATGGTAACTGCCTTGCTCGCCTTTGCATTCGGACTGTACCTTCCCTGGTGGTCTGTTGCGATTGCTGCGTTTATTGTAGCATCATTTATTTACCAGTCTCCTCTTGCATCATTCTTTACAGGCTTCTCTGCGATTCTGCTGCTTTGGCTGGGATTGATATTAACGATTGATGCTGCAAATGAAAATATCTTAGCTGCGAGAGTAAGTATGGTGATGAGTTTAGGAGGATCTTATATTTTGGTGATATTATCGTGTTTTATCGGAGGTGTTGTTGGAGGGTTTGGAGCGTTGACAGGATCATTACTGCGCAAGGTGATTTGATTATCATCCTGAGGAGGCCGGAGGCCGACGAAGGATCTGCACATAAATTCTCCCCCTATCTTTCGCTTCGTTTTGCTTAGGATGACAGTTGCTTTTATTTATAATTTTTATAAATTTGCGCCCTACAGAAATTTTGTTCACCAGGCAAGTGTCCTTAAAATTTCATTAACAATGGCATTACATAACAGAGTATCTCAAAAGGAGCTCAAAGAACGGTTGTACCAGGAAACAACACCCCGCAAAACAATTTCCTTCTACAAATACTTTCATATCCAGGAACCACAACAGTTCAGGGACCAGCTCTACACTGATCTTTCCGCGTTAAACGTTTTCGGAAGAATCTATATCGCACACGAAGGCATCAATGCACAGATCAGCGTGCCTGAAATTGATTTCGTCGCTTTCAATAATTATATTGAATCACACGAAGGGCTGAAAAGCACCCGGCTCAACATTGCCCTTGACGACGATGGCAAATCATTCTGGGTACTCAAAATAAAAGTGCGTGATAAAATAGTTGCCGACGGTATCACCGATCCATCATTTGACATGAACAACAAAGGCAGGTACGTTAACCCAGAACAATTCAATCATCTCACAGACGATCCTGGTACTGTAGTAGTTGATATGCGGAATCATTACGAATATGAAGTGGGGCATTTTAAAAACGCCATAGAAGTTCCCAGCGATACCTTCCGCGAACAGCTACCAATGTCAGCAGATATGCTTGGCAACGATAAAAATAAAAACATCATCATGTATTGTACCGGCGGCATCCGATGCGAGAAAGCAAGCGCTTACCTGCTGCACCAGGGCTTCACGAACGTGTTTCACCTCGAAGGCGGCATCATCAACTATGCAAATACCGTTAAGGAAAAAGGCCTTCCAAATAAATTCATCGGAAAGAATTTTGTATTTGATGACCGTTTGGGTGAAAGGGTTACCCATGATGTAATTGCGCACTGCCACCAGTGCGGCAAACCTGCAGATACGCACACCAACTGCAAAAATGAAGGCTGTCACCTGCTGTTCATCCAATGCGATGAGTGCTCACAAAAATATTCCGGCTGCTGCAGTGAAGAATGCCTGCGTATTTATAATCTGCCGGAAGAAGAACAGAAATTATTAAGAAAAGGGAAAGAAAAAGGGATAATGGTTTTCAATAAATCAAGAAAAAGAATGAAGCGCGATGCCCTGGAGTGATTGATTGATACGCTTGGTTATTTCATCCTCCTGCAATGGTTCAGGAACAAATTTTTTACCGATCACCTTTTCATATAATTCTATATATCGCTTGCTGATGGTATTGATCCATTCGTCACTCATCTCAGGAACAGTTTGTCCCTCTTTACCCATAAAATTATTTGCTATCAGCCATTCACGAACAAACTCCTTGCTCAGCTGCAATTGACGTTCACCATTTTTTTGTCTTTCATCAAAACCATCCGCATAAAAATATCTTGACGAGTCAGGAGTATGGATCTCATCCATCAGGTAAATGTCGTTTCCTATTTTTCCGAATTCATATTTTGTATCTACGAGTATCAATCCTCTTTCCGAAGCAAGCTGTTTACCTTTTTCAAATAATTGAAGGGTATACTTTTCAAGTGTCTTCCAGTCATCTGCTGAAACAATTCCCCTTGAAATGATGTCTTCTTTAGAGATGTCTTCGTCATGACCCTGTTCTGCTTTTGTTGAAGGTGTAATGATCGGAGCGGGAAAAAAATCATTTTCTTTCATCCCGTCCGGCATTGATATGCCACATAATATTCTTGATCCTGATGAATAAGTACGCCATGCATGCCCTGTCAGGTTACCTCTTACTACCATTTCAATGCGGTAAGGCTCACACTTACGGCCAACTGAAACTGTTGGAGCAGGAGTATCAAGCAACCAGTTAGGGCAAATATCTTTTGTTGCATTCAGCATGTATGCTGCAATCTGGTTAAGCACCTGTCCCTTGAAAGGAATTGCACGCGGTAGTATCACATCAAATGCAGAGATGCGATCAGAAGCGATCATTACCAGTATGGTATTATCGACCGTAAATACATCGCGGACCTTCCCTCTGTAGAAATTAGTCTGGCCAAGAAACCTGGTTTCATTCATGGCCCGAATA
>DATLDR010000209.1:0-3238 GCA_035525775.1 Flavitalea sp. | reverse complement strand
GAGCTGGATCTTCATCGGAGCCCGTACCGACTTCTTTGTGGGAGTACTCGAAACCTTTATTTATAAATTTAAAAACAACGGAAAGAAACCTGTTAAATACAAGCGTGTCGGCGTACCGGTAGTATAATTGAAAATCGAATCCCTATGAAATATTTAATGACGCTTGCCTTACTGGCAGTTGCTAACCATGTGATCGTCTTTGGGTTCATGATGTTGTATAAGTCTAAGAAAGTAAGACGCATTTATGGACTGGAAGCAAACCAGGAGCAGCTGAGGGAGGAATTGATGAATTCATTTCTCACTTCACCCCTGCATTCGGTTCTCATAGGTACTGCATTCTATTCAGGGTTTCTTGCGGATCATTCAACAACGCTAATCAACTTTGTATATACCTTTTTAATTGTTTTCGTCTGGACCGAGATATGGCATTATTTTTCACACCGTGCCATGCACCATAAGTCACTGCTTTGGATCCACCGCGAACACCATAAGTCTAAAATAACTAACCCATTAACTTCTATCTCTTTTTCCTTTCTTGAAAAGCTGATCTTTTCAGTAGGTATTATTGTGCCTGTAGCAATGCTATCACAGTTTATGCCTATTTCATTTTATGGAATTGTTGCATACTATATTTTCTATTTCGTAACAAATACGCTGGGGCATTCCAATATTGAGATTCGTGATCCCGGATATGCGCAGACAAAAATTGGGAAGGTGATCAATACCCCAACGTATCATGCCATGCACCATGCGCGTTATGTAAAAAATTATGGCCTCATCACTTCAACCCTCGATCGTATGTTCAATACAATGTGGGATGATTATGATAAGGTGCAGTCAAGAGCTGCTTCGGACCAGCCGCTTTCAAAGCTTTCTGAAAGACTGATCCCCAAAAAGGGAATTGGTCAGCAAAGCGGTGTAACCAACAACTAATCAACGTCAAATTCCGTATATGAATGTTAGTCTGTTTGAAAATGTAAAAGAACTGAATGCCGATTACCTGGAGGCTGCTTATTCAGATGATGCTGAAACTGCGGTAATGGTATTTGAACAATACCTGCAGGATCTTCCATCCAATCTCCTGATGCTCCAGGAGAGTTATGGAAATAAAGACCTTGAGCGGTTTCTGCACTATGTGCATAAACAAAAGCCGGGATTCAGTTATGTAGGACTTACAGACGTCACAGAAAAATTCCATGAGCTGCAGGTAAAATGTCACATGAAAGAAGACCTTGACACTTATAAGATGGAAATAGAGGAAGTGCTGAAAAGAATTAAATCTTCAGAAGAACTGGTGCGAAGAACAATGAAGATGCTGAAGGGACAATAAAAGCAGCAAGTATTTATAAAATTTAATGACCAAAAATAATTAAGGCGATACGAAGACCTGTTGTAACAAACAGGAAAAGACCAACAGAAGATCCTTGCTTTTCAGAAAACATCAATTAACCTTTCCGTTACTGCCATGAAAAAAATTTACAATTTTGTACTGGAGCTGGGTGTACACGAAGACATGCCCGTGTATGAAATGCACCGTGTACGCTTTTCCAATTTTATTGGATTGTTCTGCCAGTCATTTTATGCACTCTATGTGATCCTATCCTTTGTACTGAATTCCCCCTTCCTCCTGGTGACTACACTTGCCATGCTGGTAACGGGTATTATGGGATTCTGGCTCAACAGGCTGAGGTATTATAACGTGGCAAGGTCCATGTTTATCACCTCATTCAGCGTATTGCTTTTCTTTATCTGTAATACATTGAACATAGGATTTTACTTTCTCTTCTTTTACTTCCCGGCCTTTATTGCATATACGTTGTATTATGACCTGGAGAAAGATTTACCGAACGCCCTTGTGAACCTTTCAGTTTCCGTAAGCTGCGCAGTCTGTGCCTTCGTATTGCCGCACCAGTTCTTCATGGCTGAAAATATTAATGAGAAGTGGTTCCCGCTGATCAGCAACCTGAATTACTTTTTATCTTTTGCCATCACCATCATCTTCGTATTCTTCGCGGTGTTCCACATCAACAAGAGCGGTAGACAACTCGTAGAAGTTTGGCAGGAAGCAGAGCGCCAGAAACTAGAATTATCCGAAGCAAAGCAAAAGGCCGATTCGGCTGTACTTGCAAAGTCAAGGTTCCTTTCCAATATGAGTCATGAGATGCGTACGCCATTAAATGGTATTATCGGTACTGTGAACCTGATGCTCCAGGAGCCTTCACTTCCGGATCAGCATCAAAATCTTGAAGTATTAAAATATTCTTCAGAACACATGCTGAGTGTAGTAAATGACGTTTTGGATTTCAGTAAGATCGAAGCCGGAAAAATGGAACTCGCTACAGACGATTTTAATGTAAAGACCGTACTCGATAAAATATATACCGTATTCAAGAACCAGTTTGAAGGCAAGCAGATTCAGTTTGAATTTCATATTGATAAATCGCTCGATAAATATTTTGCGAGTGATGAAACAAGACTTCGCCAGGTTTTGACAAACCTGATCGGGAATGCATATAAGTTTACCGATAAGGGCAAAGTGCAATGCAGGGCTGAATTAAGAAGCGCAGACAGTGAAGCAGCCATGGTTTATTTTTCAGTGGAAGATTCCGGTATCGGAATGAGCAAGGAACAGCAGCAGGTGATCTTCGATGCCTTTAACCAGGCTGAAACCTCTACTACACGCAGGTTTGGAGGCACAGGCCTTGGTCTTACCATCTCCAAAAAGATCGTTGCCAAATTGGGCGGTGACCTTGAACTGAAGAGCGAACCCGGAAAAGGAAGTCATTTCTTCTTCTCTATACGGATGCCTTTTGCGCAGGGAAATACAAGCTTTGTAAATGAAAATAAAGTAAGCACACTTGAAAGCCTTAAAGGTGTGAAGGTGCTGGTTGCAGAAGACAGCGTTGTAAACATGACCATCACAAGAAAATTCCTGCAACGCTGGGATGTAACCATCCATGAAGCGGTCAATGGTCTTGAAGCCGTTCAGCTTTTTAAGGATAATGAATACAGCCTGGTGCTGATTGACCTTGATATGCCGATTATGGACGGTTATGAAGCCTTAACGGAAATCAGGAAGCTCAACCCAACTATTCCGGCCATCGCCTTTACAGCCGCCGTATTGCCTCATATGAAGGAATACCTCACTGGTAAAGGATTTAACGACTTCCTCCAGAAACCTTTCAGACCGGAAGACCTGCACAGGAAGATCTTTACCTATTACCAGAAAGCAAAAGTG
>DATLDR010000142.1:0-10987 GCA_035525775.1 Flavitalea sp. | reverse complement strand
TGGTATCGAATCGTTGCCGGGAATAGAATCATTGCCCGGAATTTCCGGCAGCGTATTCTGCGGTAAAGCATGTTTTCTGCAGGCAGATAAAAAGTTGATTGCAGCAATAAATAAAGCCAGCCAGAAACAGCGTTTCCCACTCATATAAAGATCACGATTGATCGATATGAAGGTACTTTATTTTATTGCTCTACGGTATTGCAGCATCCATTCGTAAACGTTTTTCCCGGCATCTTTTGTGGCTGGATCATATGCCTTAGTCCATGCATCGTGCCCTCCTGTGGCCCATGTGGTATACTTAGCCTTCACCGAAGGGTTGAAGCTGTTGATTTTATTTACGTAATCAATAGTATACGATACCGGAACAATATTATCATCAACGTTATGGAAAGCCCATACAGGCAGGTCAAAAGAAGCTAGTTTTTCCGCACGCTTGCTATCTGGCCATGACCCGCCGCATATTGGTGCAATTGCGGCGACAGATCCTCCATATTGCGCGTCGAATTCCCAGGTAACACCGCCACCCATGCTAAGGCCTGTAACGTAAATACGGGAAGTATCAATTCTGAAATGCTTAACTGCATAGTCAAGCACACTTTTTACATCGTTATTCGTTGGCCACTTTTTAAATTGCGGGGAAAATACTACAAATGAAAAATGTTCACCATTCACTTCGAAATCAGCAGGGAATTTTTTGCGGTTGATGAGCTGTGGCAGGCCGGCGCGAAGCATTTTCGACAGGTCGGTTCCCAGCTCTCCTATGCCATGCATAAAAAGTATCAGTGGATATTTCTTTTCGCTTGAATCATAACGCGCCGGAATAGCTTTATAGTAACCAGCACAATTATCGTTGACGTATGCATTTACCGCTGTATGAACAGGAAGAGCGGTTTCAACCACAAAGTCTGCATTACTGCTCTGGTCAATGGAAAGGTTCTTTTTGCAAGCGGAGAACATGAACAGGGCAAGAGCACAGGCAAGGAGCGCCCTTTTTTGAGGATTTCGCATAAGGATTTCGGATTTGTGAGAATAACGGGTTAACGACTACGAAATTGTGTGCCCGACCTGTGATTGTGACCGAAGCGAAGCTGCTGTGTACGTTCTGTTATCCTGATCAGAGGGGAAGCGTAGTGAAGGATAAGGCGCCGAATCGCTGATTGTTCAGATTTTCTTCACTGCGATCGGAATGACAAAAATCCCTTTTTTGGAAATTCTCTCCTGCAATGGAACAAAAAAAATCATCGAAATTCCTGAAACCCGCTCTGGTAGCGGGTTTCACTTTTGGCACCCGCCTTGAAATGATAGTGTAGGTTTTTCATAGGATATTGGATTTAAAACACGGCCCTGGATTTCTATCCGGGGCCCATTTTTTTTAGTGAAGCTTTATCACTCAAATGATATCCGGATGAAAGTTGTGATTGTTGGTGGCGGTTTTGGTGGACTGAATCTTGCCAAAAAGCTCGTTTGCAAAAAAGATCTTCACGTCACTTTGGTAGACAGGAATAATTATCATTTTTTCCCTCCCCTTATTTACCAGGTGTCAACAGCCTTTATAGAACCGTCGAATATTTCCTACCCTTTCAGGAAAATGTTCCAGCATAAAAGCAATTTCAGGTATTTCATGGGTTCCCTTACCAATATCAATACCCAGGAAAATCTGATAGAAACAGACACGGGCAATGTGGAGTACGACATCCTGGTGCTGGCCATGGGCACAGAAACAAATTACTTCGGAATGGAGAATGTAAAGCGGCAGTCATTACCCATGAAAACGATTGATGATGCGCTAAACTTCCGTAACCATATTCTACTAAACGTTGAAAGAATAACACGTTTAAGTGATGGACCTGAACGCGAAAAACTGCAGAATGTAGTGATCGCGGGCGGAGGTCCCACGGGTGTTGAAATTTCAGGCATGCTGGCGGAAATGCGAAAGAATATATTAAGAAAGGATTACCCTGAAATTACTGCCATGCGTGGTAATATTTACCTGATAGATGCCGGCCCTGTACTACTTGGACCAATGAGTGAAAAATCACAGAAGGAAGCATATAAGGTGCTTGATAAACTGGGTGTAAAGATCATTCTGGATACTGCAGTAAAAGATTATACAGACCAGCTGGTAGTGCTTGGTAATGGACAAACTATTCCGGCTGCAACAATGATTTGGGCTTCCGGCGTAATTGCGCGTGAAGCTCCGGGGTTACCAAAAGAAATCATAGGGCGCGGGCGCAGGGTGTTAGTAGATGAATTCAACAGGGCAAAAGGCTTCACCAACATTTTCGCTATCGGTGACCTGTGCTACCAGACTTCAGATGAAAAATTTCCAAATGGTCATCCGCAGCTAGCACAAGTGGCCATACAGCAGGGCAAGCTGTTAGGTGAAAACCTGGTACGGTTAAATAAAGGACTTGAAATGAAACCATTTTCCTATCACAATAAAGGAAGCATGGCCATTATCGCGAAGTATAAAGCGGTAGTGGATCTTCCTAAAGGTTTTTTTAAAGGGTTTCTGGCATGGCTCGTTTGGCTCTTCATTCATCTTATTCCTATCGCCGGCTTCCGCAATAAACTAAAACTTGCTTACAACTGGTTGTGGTCGTTCATTACGAATGATCCTACTTTGCGGCTGATCATACGTCCCAAAAAAGAAGCACAGGAAATTTTAAAAGAGCGTGTTTGATCATGCTCTATTAAGCAATCACTTTTACAAAATTTATGACGAAATGAACCGTCATCAAGAAGAAGTCACCCACTTATATCTGATGAAAAATTAAGATCGCCTTCTGGAAAAATAAATAACAACTGCAATAATTACCATCAAACCAGCAATCAGAAACACATACCCATAACCGAAAGTCTGATCCTCTTCAAAATTTCCTGTCAGCCGCAGATGTGCCCAATATGCGGGAGACTTAAGCCGCAAAGGAAGGTCGTCATTCAGATAATCAATTTTTGCCTGCTGCAGAGAGGCAGCAAAAGTTTTTCCCTTGCTGATGTATTTGTGCATATGCCCGCAGATTGTAGCAGTCGACACATCATCAGCGCGCCATAACGAAGCAATTGTATTCTGGCAACCGGCAAATGAAAAAGCACGTGTGAGGCTCATCAGGCCCTCGCCATTTACGAATTTTCCTGTTCCTTTTTCGCATGCGCTTAGTATCACCAGGTGTACATTGTTCAGGGTGAGTCCTGCTATTTCATTTATTAACATCCTCGAAGAGGTAAGTGATGAATCATGCGGATAAAATTTAATAAAAGATCCCGATGGTACACTGTCGTTCGTTGTGGCATGTGTGGCCAGGTGAATAATGGAATAGTCGCCTGCGCTTGCTATAAACTTTTCTTTCGTTGCGTTGATGCCTATTATTTTATCGCCTTTGATGCTGCCGATCTCTTTTTCGCTTGCTCGCAATGTTTTTACAAACGGCGCCATGGCCAGTACGGATGATCTTCTATTATTTTCTTTTTCCGCTTTCAACAATGAACATGAATAATTATAAGTAATGGAGTAAGACTCCACCAGGCTTTTCTTATTAAGTGGCCGCAATATTTCATATGGAAGTAATAAAAGTTCATCATCCGGAATAATCATCAGGCGTTTAATTCCTGAAATGTCATCTTCAAATGGCTCAATCAACTTTCTATACAATGAATCAGACAACTGATCGATCTCCATTTTCATATTCGGGTCTGTCGCCTGCACCCAATCGTATAATTTTCTCACATTGAACCTGAAACTGCTGTCAATATTATGCGACACATGCCTGAAATCATTTCGCGTAATCACAAAAGCCAGCATGCTGGTGTCGCCAAGATGATAGGTCAACACTGCGTAATCTTCAGGAATAATCTTTTGCAGCGTTTTTACATCAATAGTGTTATCAATAAACTTTAGATGGTTGTATCGCGGGTATTCGTCGAATTTTTTATGAAGGTCTGATAATTCCAGCTGTTTCTCCAGAAGGCTCGCCTGTAATGCGCTGTCACTTTTATCTGCTAACTGCAATTGCATTTTGGCAACCTGGTACTTCAGCCTTTTTTCTGCTTCTGTAAGTGTTACAGGAAGATCAGCGTTTTGCCTGGAACCTGTATCCTGCAATTGAAGCGAAAGCATTATTGCCTTATTTTTTTCATCGAACCTGAAAGCGTGGTTAAGATATACGGTATCGCCGGTGAGTTCAAATAATTTTAATGAAATAGCAATAGGTTCATTCTGCGATAAATGTTTTTTATTGGTGAGCAGTACTCTTGCTTCCTCAGAATTGTATGTCCTGATCACATAATCAGCCAGCTTGTACAATGATTCATATGCGAATATTGATGCGAGAAGGTCGTTTTTATTACCCCCATGCTGGTATCTTACCGTGTATGTCTGTGCCTTTGCAGTCAATGTACCTAACAATTCACTCACCGCATACTGACCGTTAAATGATGAAGGATTCATTCTTGGATCTGCATCATCAAAATCAAATACCAACTGGTTGATCGCTTGCTGGTACCTGATCAGTGCTGAATCATAATTTTCGGTACCGTAATAATAATCTCCCAGATTTTTACAGGTTATGGCGAACTGCATATTTTTTCTGCTGGCATTCATTAGGTCATTCAGGTAAGCCGCTTTTCTAAAATACGCCAGAGCTGAATCCATCATGTCGAGTCTGCTGTATGCAATGCCCAGATCATTATATTTATTCTGGTTATTGTACGCGATTTTTGAAAGGTAGGCAACAGCAAGGCTGTCCTTTCCCTGTTCAATGTAAATGGAGCCAATATTATGTAGTATTTCGTCGCGGTTTAAATTGTATGTAAGCAACTGGTTGAGTATGGACATCGCCTTGTCATATTCTCTGAGTTGCCTTAATGATAAAGCAAGATTCTTTTTAAAATTAACAACGAGTGGATCGTTGTCTCGTAATTTGCCGGCAGAAAGCTGCAATGCTTTCTCAAAGAATATTTTACTCTGAAGATAATCGCCGGATTCATAATTGATGGCACCAAGCGTATTGTATAATCTTTGTATTCCTTCAGTTTCCGGATGCCTGTTTGCAATGTCTTCCGCACTTTTGTAATAATATACTGCAGAATCCAGCATGCTTAAAGAGTAATATGAATCACCAAGATAAAATTCCGGCAGATACAATAGGTTTTCAGTTATAGACGGAACCTTTCCGTACAGGGAAATCGCTTTTTTAAAATAAGGGATCGCATCATTAAACCTGCCGGCTCTCTGAAAATAAATGCCTGCTTTGAAATTGCTCACCCATAATATGCTGTCGGCCTCTGCCGGATGCAGTGCAATTACTTTAAGATAAGTGGAGAGTGCAATGCTGTCGTTTATGTTTTTGGAGGTATTGGCATAATACAATTTTTCAGCCTCGCGGAACAATCCGATATATCGCGGATCATGGCGTGTATTCTGCCCTGATGGTGTTTCAGTTACAACTGTGAAAATAACCAGTAAGAGTATGCGCAGCAGCCCAATCATTTACATGAAGTTGGTAGCTCGCAAATGTAGATCTCACCTGTAACCATTACGGAAAATATTATAAGTTTTAATAAAAATGCGGTTTGACAATCACTTTTTTGGAACGGAATGCATAGCGATACGGTTGCCTTCCGAATCAATTATTACCGCCATATGACCGTACTCCGGGGATATTTCAGTTTTTGGCACCATGATCTTACCCCCCGCATTTTCCACCTTGTCGAGCACCATCTGTACGTCAGGATTTGCATTAAGGTAAATCAGCGGCCCATCAGTAGTGGAAGGCTTATGAAAGCCTCCACTGTCGCACAGGGCTCCACCTACTCCGCTCATATCCTGTAAAGGAAACATGCGCATTTTAATTTTGGGAAAATCGGCAGGTATCATGCTGATGCCAAATATATTTTCATAGAATTTCTGAGCCCTGTCAAGGTCAGAGACAGGAATTTCAAACCAGCTCAGGGCGTTCTTGAAGGCCATTGTGTGGTTGTTTCAACAAAAATACAATTTAATCATCGTCGCTGCCTACCTTCTTGTTTTCACGCTGACCAATCTTGAAATCGCTTTTACCGAACCTGTACGAAAAGTTTACTCTGAAGTTCCTTACATTCCATCGCCTGTATGCATCCTGGTAAAAATTTTCAGTATCGTAAATCTGTCCCCAACGGCCGGTATTGAACACATCATTTACCGCAAACGTTACGGCAGCCACCCTGTTTTTCAGGAATTCTTTTCTTACTGCAAAATCAGTCTGGTATTGCTCTTTGTTTCTGCCCTGCGGGATCACCTGGCGCGATTGATATTCGCTCGATAACTGCACGCTGGCATTTTTGAATATGTTTTTTGTGCTGCCAAATTTATAATTCACCATAAGCTTCGATTGCCAGTTAAATCCCTGGTTACCGAGGTTAAGATCACCCACAATTGCTTTTACCTTCCGGTACTGCATGTTAATGTTAGGCACTATTTCAAGTTTTCCGAACGTTTGGTTCACTGTAAATTCCGCTCCAACCCTATTGGTATATTGCGCGTTGATAAAAGTATTGAGTATGGCATTCGGATCAACTGCAGCATTATTCAGCTTCTCGTATTGGGCCGTACTGATGGTGTCGCTGAACATGGTGATATCATCATCGTTGTTCCTGAAATAAATGACACCCATAAAGTTGCCGTCTGTGTACCGGTGATTGTAATTCAGTTCAAATGAATTTGTGTATTCAGGCCTTAACTGCGGATTACCCTGCCTGATGTTCAGCGGATCATTGATGTCGATGAATGGATTCAGCTGCCAGAAATCCGGCCGCCTGATGCGTCTGCTGAAGTTTACCTGCAGTTCCTTTCCTTCACTTAATTCTCTCGTTAAATAAAGACTTGGAAACAATCCGTCGAATATATGTCCCATGTCTACCGGTAGCGAGTAACCGAATTGCTGTGCGCTGTCAACCAGCAGCCCGTTGAACTTTGAATATTCTCCCCTCAAACCTGCCTGGAACCTTATCCCTTTCCATTTATTTGAATACGTTACATAAGCTGCCTGAACCGTTTCATCATAACGAACATTGGTACTGAGTGGCAACTTAACTTCAGTTGAATTGTTCAATGAAAATGCATTGTATATATTTGAATTGTTCTGCCTGAACACCCGAAGACCCATTTCTAACTTTGAATATTCCGAGAATGGATTCACAAAATCGGTTTGCAAAGTGAGCTGGTCATTTTCGTTCTGTCCGTTATTTCTTACCAAATTGGGATTTTGCGCCTGTGAGCCATCCGGATTATTATAATAGTTTGAAATGAGCGCTCTGTTAAATCCGTTACCCGTATTATAGGTTACATCTGCCGTCAGGTCCATTCCCTTTTTGGGGAAGTTATGCGTATAGTTGAATTGAGTATTGCTTCGTTTGAATTGCGCATTGTTATCAGATGTTCTTGATCCGACGCGTACCAGCACCTCATTAACATCCAAAAATTGCTGCGCCTGGTTTTCAAAATTTGAAAACCGGCCCTTCACAAAATTCTGTGATAGTGAAATAGTATTCCTGTTATCAATAAAATAATCCATACCGAAACGCAGATTCTGAAAACGGCGTAGCCTGTCTGTTTCAGATTGCTGGTTGAAGTAATCGGTGATGACGCCCTTATCCTTATTCTGCCTGATTGACTCACTTTTTGCCAGTCCACCTGAACGGTTATAATTCACGCTTCCAAAAAAATTGAGCTTACCCTGGCGTACATTAAGACTAAGATTACCGTTAAGAATATCAGGTGTTCCGGTACCCACTGAAGCAATGCCATTAATTCCCAGTCGTTTATTCTTTTTCAGTACCACGTTGATGATCCCTCCTGAACTCCCTGCATCAAATTTTGCCGAAGGATTTGTTATCAATTCGATTCTTTCTATGTCGTCTGCGGCAATTTGCTGAAGTGTAAGAATAGTTGGACGTCCATCAACGAATATCTGCGGGCTGGTATTCCTCATGGTCACGTTGCCTTCCACATCAACTGACACGGAGGGAATATTCTTCATCACATCCACAGCAGTACCGCCAGTAGAAGTAATATTTTTATCTACATTGAAAATTTTTCTGTCAATTCCCATCTGCATGGTTGGGCGCTGAGCCACTACGGTCACCGCTCCGAGAAGATCGGCTTCACTGGCAAGTTTTAAATTGCCAACATCCATTCCGAGGTTCACCGTTTCGGAACGGTCCATAGCAACGGTCTTAGAATTTTCGGCAAATCCCAGTGCGGTGATCCTTATGGAAAAGCTATCAGGCAACGTGAGGTCGATGAAGTTGAAATCGCCGTTCGGCTTGGTGAGCATGCCGGCAATGAGACTGTCATGCTTTTCTCCTTCAGAAGTTCTCGTCAGAGCGAATACCTGAACGGAGGCTGCTTCAATTCCTTTATTTGTTTTGCTTTCAGTAACTTTTCCAAAAAGTCCTTTGTTCAGCGAGGCTCGTGGTATGGACTCAAAGTGCTGATCTTCTATTGGTTGCTCTTGTGCGCTGGTGTTCAGAAATAATAAACAAACAACTGCGGCGTGTAAAATTTTTATTCTCATTCTCTGCTACATTATCTGATCGAAGGTTGATACCTGCCACTTAGACGATCGTTTATTCAATTACCAGCGGGGATCGATGGATAATAATTGACGTTTAATGCGGTTTGTTCGCTTTATTGCAGTATCCTGAACCGCTCAAGCGGCGGTTCAGGGTAACAGGTCTTTCACATCAACTCCTTCAATATCTCATAACTCTCATTAGACAACTCAACATCAAGATTCTTAGCCTTTCCATTATACGCATCAAGCGTCCAATGTGCTATCGGGTTATCAGGATATTTCGCAGCCACATCCTTTAATAATCTTTCACCTTCTTCACTTTTGCCTGCTTTCTTTAATGCCCATGCAGTGACGAGGTTATTCACAGAAGGTTTTCCTTCAAGTTTGTCGGGCTTATATGCTATTATCTTATCGAGCATTTTGTGCGCTCCGGCTTTGTTGTTGGTTTTCACAAGGCACTCGTAACTCATCCAGTCTTCTATGCGTGAATCTATGTCTTCATCGTAAGGCTTTCCAGAACCCAGTCGTACCGGCCACAATCTTGAATCGTCTAAATACTGCAATGCTTTTTTACAATTACCCGATTTCATATTGTCAACAGCCAGCATCAATTTTGTTTCCCTGTACAGCTGTCTTCCCATCGTAGCACCTTCATTTGGGAGCACCTCAATTTTTGAAAGCAGCTTATCGGCTGTTGCATATTGCTTATTCATGATGAGTGTTCTGGCATACAGCATTCCGAGAACATAGTTTTCAGGAAAGTTTTTATACTCTGCATCTGCTGTTGCCAGCGCTTTATCATATTGCTTATGATCTATGAAATAATTAACCAGGGCCCTGCCATATCTCCATTCTTTCTTATCCAGTTCACGTGCTTTTTGCAGGTCAGATAAAACCTTATCACCATCATGGTAAAGTTTTGCCCGTGCCGCATAGAAAGGTGCATACGCAGGAGCATCACCACATCCGCCAAATAATTTTTTAGCTTCTGGTATATTATTGCTGCTCCAACGGATCAGTGCCAGGTGATACTTAGGTAGCCAGTGATCACTTTTTGAAACTACCTGCTGTATTATTTCCGCGCTTTCAGCCCTGAATGGAAATACCAATCCAGGTTTCAGTTCCTGCTCATTAAGTGGCTTGTTCAACAATACCGACTTCCAGTATAATATCTCTGCATCAGGTGTAGCCAGCTCCAGTACTTTCAATGCGTCTTCATTTCGTCCTGCATTGTAGTACCATGATGCAAGCTCAAGAAATGTCTGCCCCGGCATTTCATTCCTGATATTCGAGGTGAACTCATCCTTATTTTTAGCTGAAGCATCCAAAACATATTTTTCGAAGCGCGCGAAATGATTCAGCGGATCTATTTTCGATATAGTGTCAATAATATTTGCTGCTTCTTCTTTTTTATTTTCTATTCTGTACAGTACTGCCAGCAATTCATATGCATCAATGGCGTACCTGTTAAAGTCAATTGCCTGCTTCGCGTAATATTCAGCACGAGCGTGATTATTTTCTCTCAGGTACAACTGTGCAAGCTGCGTGTATGAAGCGCTCCTGTATTCAACCGCCTGCGATGCAATATCAAAACCATCTTTTGCATCAGTGATCTTGCCAAGCTTCCTGTTGATGAGTGCATAATAGTAATTGGCTGCAGGATCATATGTGTCTACTGACAATGCTTTCTTTGCGCTCTCCAGTGCTTCTTCATATTTCATTCCCCTGTACAATACCATGGCCAGGTCAGTCAATGCAGGAAGATAATTTGCATCCGTTTTAAGTGCCTCCCTTAATTTTTCTTCAGCGGCGGGATACATCCTCTGGCGGATCAGTTCCTTACCCTGCAGATGCTGTCCCTGTACAGACTTCCAGTCGAAATTTTCAGGAGTTTTAACAGGCCTTGAAATATTACCTGCATCAGGTGATGCATCATAAATAAGTTTATCGCTTCCGATCTTCACAACAAAATTCTTAGCCTCACTTTTAATTGAATCAGCAAAAACCTGCATCGTTTTAAGATCAACCTTTTTGGAATAAATTACTTTATCTCCATCAAAGATTTTTATTTCATCATTCAGCTGCTGCAATGGCATAAAACGGATCGTTAATGTGCCGTTATCGTTTTTTGCATTCAATGCACCATAACTGTTTGCGGAAACGAACCCTTTTGTTTTTAATACGGGGAACCAGTATTCTGTCCACTTATCCGTGGCATGAGGAGTAAAGCCCCTGTTTTTGAATGGAGTAAATGAACTTTCGCTTGCCGGCTGATTATACAGTCTGCCACTTTGCACTTCTACATACTGGCCGTCATTGTCAGTTAACAATTTGTCCCAGATCATTCCCTGGTCCGACAGTCCCCATATCCATACTTTTTTGCCCGGCTTGGCATCGTGTGTTGAATACCTTGCCATACCGAAATCTTCATCGTG
>DATLDR010000179.1:0-19709 GCA_035525775.1 Flavitalea sp. | reverse complement strand
CATTGAAAGAGGACCGACTGTATTATTTATCCGTAGTGAAGGGTTGATAGGTACGATTGAAGATATTCAAAACATTGTTGTTAAAAACCTAACTAACGGTACTCCATTACTTATCCGCGATATAGCAGAAGTACGGTTAGGTAGTGCAACACGCTACGGTGCCATGACCTATAACGGGCCGGAAGAAGTGGCTGGCGCAGTAGTAATGATGTTGAAGGGTGCTAACAGCAACGCCGTAATTGCAAACATCAAGGAAAAAATCGTACAGATTGAAAAAACTCTTCCTGCAGGAGTAATGATCGACCCATTCTTAGATCGCACAAAAATGGTGAATAATGCGATTGGTACGGTAGAAACTAATTTGCTTGAAGGCGCATTGATCGTTGTGTTTGTACTTGTATTGTTTTTAGGAAATCTTCGTGCAGGTTTCTTGGTAGCGTCTATCATCCCGCTTGCAATGCTTTTCGCTATAATAATGATGAATCTGTTTGGTGTAAGTGGAAATTTGATGAGTTTAGGTGCTCTAGACTTTGGGCTGATCGTTGATGGTGCTGTCATCATTGTAGAAGCAGTAATGCACCGGCTTAATCATGGTAAACATTTTTCTCATTTAAATAAGCTGACGCAGGCAGACATGGACAGCGAGGTTAAACAATCGGCAAGCCTTATGATGAACAGTGCAGTATTTGGGCAGGTGATTATCCTCATTGTTTATCTGCCCATTTTTGCTTTGCAAGGAATTGAAGGAAAAATGTTCAAGCCAATGGCCCAGACTGTAGCTTTTGCATTGCTCGGTGCATTCATTCTTTCACTCACCTATATCCCGATGATGAGTGCTTTGGTATTAAGCAAAAAGATAACTCTTAAGAAAACCCTGTCAGATAAAATGATGGCAAAGCTGGAAAAAAGTTATCAAAGAATTCTTGAAAGATCTTTAAAGTTCTCAAAAGTGATATTAGCCGCAACAGTTGCCTTATTTGTAATTGCCGCTTTTGTGCTCACATTATTGGGGGGAGAATTCATCCCATCATTGGAAGAAGGTGACTTTGCAGTTGAAACACGTGTATTGCCTGGCAGTAATCTTAATACATCTATGAACGCTGTGTCTACAGGTGCGAGAATATTAATTCATAAGTTTCCGGAAGTTGAAAAGATCGTTGGCAAGACGGGAAGCAGTGAAATCCCTACTGATCCTATGCCTGTTGATGCAAGTGATATGATGGTGATCTTAAAAGATAAGAAGCACTGGACGTCTGCTAAAACGTTTCCGGAACTGGAAGCCAGAATGGCAAATGAACTGGAAGCTGTACCCGGCGTAACGTTCGGATTTCAATATCCTGTACAAATGCGATTCAATGAATTAATGACTGGGGCGAGGCAGGATGTAGTGTGCAAAATATTCGGTGAAGACCTTGATACGCTGGCACATTTCGCTAAAAGGTTGGGAGATCTCAGTAATACGGTAAAGGGCAGCAGTGGGTTGTATGTAGAAACAGTTACGGGGATGCCGCAGATCGTTATTGAGTTCAACCGGGCGGTCATAGCTCAGTATGGTCTTAATGTCAGCGATATTAATAAAATTGTGAATACTGCATTTGCAGGGCACAGCAGTGGATTGGTGTATGAAGGTGAAAAACGTTTTGATCTTGTTGTACGATTAAGTGGCGAGAAAAGAAAGAACGTGGAAGACGTACAAAACCTTTTAATACCAACACCACAAGGAACGCAAATCCCATTGAACCAATTAGCGAAAGTAGACATACAGGAAGGGCCGAATCAAATTCAGAGAGAAGATGCGCAACGTAGAATCATTGTTGGATTTAATGTTCGTGGAAGGGACGTTCAAAGCATGGTAAAGGAATTGCAACAAAAAGTAGAGCAACAGATAAAACTTCCACCAGGATATTACATAACATACGGAGGGGCATTTGAAAACCTGGAGGCAGCAAAAAAGCGTTTATCGATTGCGGTACCTGTAGCACTCATCCTCATTCTTCTGATGTTATACTTTGCATTTGGATCCTTCAAACAAGGGTTAATTATTTATTCTGCCATACCACTTTCCGCGATCGGCGGCATTTTTGCTCTTGCCATTCGTGGAATGCCGTTCAGCATTTCCGCTGGTATAGGCTTTATCGCTTTGTTTGGTGTTGCGGTGTTGAATGGCATTGTATTGATCGCCGAATTTAACAGGCTTAAAAAAGAAGGTACAACAGATTTATTAAGCGTCGTTACCCAGGGAACAAAGATCCGTTTGCGCCCGGTGCTTATGACAGCTTTTGTTGCATCTCTGGGCTTCCTGCCCATGGCATTAAGTAATGGTGCCGGCGCAGAAGTGCAGCGTCCGCTTGCAACCGTAGTGATCGGAGGATTGATGGTTGCTACTTTTCTCACCTTGTTTGTATTGCCCATTCTTTACATCATGTTTGAAAAACGTTTATTCATGTGGAAAAAGAAACCAGTAGTTACAGGCATCTTATTCATACTGATAAGTGCTTGTTCTTCGCCAGGAATGATGGCGCAAACTCCAATCAGTTTGCCCGCAGCAGTAGACACAGCTTTAAAAAATAACCTTTCGTTACGCAGTCAGCAACTTGAGGCTGAATATTTAAGAAAGTTAACCAACACTGCTTATACCATTCCTCAAATGAATGCTACCATAGAATACGGACAGATCAATAGCGCTTATAATGACAATCGCTTGTTTCTTACCCAAAGCATTAAATTTCCTACAGTTTATAAACGACAGAGAGATCTGTACGAGCAGGATTCGAAAAGCGGTCAGCTGAATGTTGCTATTCGGCAAACAGAAATAAAGAAGCAGGTATCAAATACTTATTACCAAATGGTATACCTGCGGCAAAAACAAAAGTTGCTGCAACATACGGATAGTATTTTTGAGGCCTTTTTAATAACGGCCGAACTACGATTGAAAGTCGGTGAAACAAATGTTCTGGAAAAAACTACTGCAGAATCGCAGCGTGGACAAATCACCATTCAATTACAAGAGTTGATGCAGGACTTTGATCTACTTCAAGCTCATTTCAACTTGCTGCTTAATACCAGCACTTTCTTCGTTCCTGCAGATGAAGATTTAAAAATCAATGCGCCAAATACAATTGATACTTCAATGTTGCAGCAGCATCCTTTTGTTAAGCAACTACAGCAGCAACAGCAAATAAGTGCAGCAAAACTGCAACTGGAAAAAGCTAAGCTATCGCCTGATTTGCTGCTTGGTTATAACAACACTACCATCAAAGGCACTGGCGCTGATGGCAAAGTGTATAGTAATTCTAAACGTTTCCAGGCAGTGCAGTTTGGTGTTGGTATTCCTCTTTTCAGAGGCGCTCAGAAAAATACAATTTCTGCTGGCAGAATAAATATGAAGGTAGCTGAAGCAAACTATGTGCAGGGATTGCAACAGTTGAAGTCAAGTTACCACCATGCGCTGGGTAATTATAATAAAAGCCGCAGAACAGTGGCTTATTACGAAAGCACAGGACTAAAAAATGCAGAAACGATTATTAGCACAGCGAACATCCAGTTCAGGAATGGTGAGATTAACTACCTCGAATGGGTACTACTTGTAAATAATGCCATTGCCATTCAAAGCCAATACATCGATGCCGCAAAAAATCTTACAGAAAGCGTTATCGAAATCACTTCATTCATTAGTCAATAACAAATGACAGCTATGAAATATATAGTCATATTATTTTTAGGTTTTTCGCTTGTTGCGTGCGGTGACGCAGCACAAACGAAAGTAAAAAAAGAGGATTCAACAGAAGATAAAGCTGTTACTGATACAACAGTTCAGGTTACCGATGATCAAATAATAAATGCTGGTATTGAGACCGGGATGCTTCAATTAAAAAACATTTCTTCCGCATTGAAAGTGAGTGGGGCGATTGATGTACCCCCGCAAAATATCGTATCGGTGAGCGAACCATTGGGAGGCTATTTGAAAAGCACACGATTGCTGCCTGGTATGGCGGTACGAAAGGGACAAGCCATTGCCTCCATGGAGGATCCGCAATACATACAGCTACAGCAGGATTACCTGACAGCCAAAGCGAAATTGGTCTATGCTGAACAGGAATACAACCGGCAAAAAGAACTGAATCAAAGTAAAGCCAGCAGCGATAAAGTATTTCAGCAGGCACAGACAGAATATAGTACTGTAAATGTACTTGTGAACTCTTTGGCTGAAAAACTGCGACTAATTAATATCAATCCTTCACGGTTAAGTGCAGCGAATATCTCGGCAAGTATTTCGTTATATGCGCCCATAAGCGGTTACGTATCCAAGGTTAATGTCAATATTGGTAAGTATGTTACTCCATCTGAAGTGCTGTTTGAAATAATTAATCCTGCCAGCATACACCTCGCATTAAATGTATTTGAAAAAGATGTACCCAGGTTGCACATCGGGCAAAGAATTTTAACGTATAGCAATGCAAATCCTGAAAAAAAATATACGTGTAAGATCATTTTAATCGGGCATGATTATTCAGAAGACAGAAGCGTTGAAGTGCATGCACATTTTGAAGAATTTGATAAAGCGTTAATACCTGGCACATATATGAACGCAGAAGTTGAAACGCAAAATAAGGATGTATACGCCTTGCCATCAGATGCTGTTGTTACTTATGAGAATGAACACTTTGTATTTGTTGAAAAAAGCAAAGGAACATTTGAAATCACACAAGTGGTCGCAGGGAATACACAGAACGGGTTTATCGAAATTGACAGTACTTCTGTAAACAATTTGAAGGATAAAAAAATTGCAGTGAAAGGCGCTTATAGTTTGCTTATGAAGATGAAGAATACCAGTGATGACTAATTATAAGGTTATGAGCATGCTATACATCTAAACCCGATTAGAACAGGGATGCTATTCGACATATCATGCCTAATAACCGCAGTTCTAAACTTGTACTGGTATACAAACTCCAAAATATTAGTGTTTTCGGAAATATTACCAAAAGTCTTGCCTCATCAGGATCCTGGGATTCACAATATTTTTTTTAAACGTATCTTCATGGTTAATTTATAATCATTGATATAATAGAATGACTTTGAATAATGTACGAAGCTGTTTCCTGATAGACGATGATATTGACGATCACGAGATATTTGCAATGGCAATACATGAGGTGGATCAATCAATTGACCTGCGGTCGGCGATTGACTGCGAGGAGGGATTAAATGAATTAAAAAATAATATCTCTTTCGTACCTGACTATATATTCCTCGACATCAACATGCCGAGAATGAATGGCCTGCAGTGCCTGCCGGAGATCAAAAAACTTCCACATCTCCAGGACGCGAAAGTAATTATGTACTCCACCTCTTCTGACGATAATATTAAACAAACCACCAGGCAGTTAGGTGCTGATGAATTTCTAGTTAAACCCGGCAGGGTGGGTCTACTGGTAAACCAACTTCATCGTATCCTGCAAAAACCTGTATAATGAAGGAAAGAAACTTGAGGCAAACGAAAGAATTTTCACAAATCGGTGAGCTTTTGCGAAAAAGCGAAGAAAGGTATCACAAGATGATTGAGGAGGTCGAAGACTATGCGATCATATTGCTAGATGAAAACGGGACTATACTCGACTGGAACAAAGGTGCCGAAAAAATAAAAGGATATCCGCAAAGCGAAATCATCGGCAAGCACTTCAGCGTTTTTTATTTACCTGAAGATCGTGAAAGCGGCCTTCCGGAAAAACTGCTGAATGAAGCAAAAACAAATGGTAAAGCAGTTAACGAGGGGTGGAGGATTCGGAAAGACGGGTCGAAATTCTGGGGTAGCATTTCACTGACATCATTGCATGACGAGCAGCACGAGATCATTGGGTACTCGAAAGTCACGCGCGACCTGACAGAAAGAAAAATGTCGGAGGATACGCTGAAACATGTTGTCGAAGAACTTCAACTAAAAAATGAATCGCTGGCTTCGAGCGAGGAACGGTATCACAAAATGGTGGAAGAGGTTGAAGAATATGCGATCATATTTCTTGACCCGGATGGAATTATTCAGAATTGGAATAAAGGGGCGCAAAAAATTAAGCAATATAAAGAATCAGAAGCGGTGGGCAGGCATTTTCGAATGTTTTATCTGCCCGAAGACCGCCTGGGTAAATTGCCGGAAATCTTGCTTGCTCAGGCCGTAACACATGGTCGGGCTATACATGAAGGATGGAGAATGCGCAAGGATGGCTCCAGATTTTGGGGAAGTATTACACTTACTGCTTTACATAACGAGAACGGTGGGCTGATAGGCTTTTCCAAGGTGACACGTGACCTTACGGAAAAGAAAATGGCAGACGATCGGTTGACAAATTTTGCTGCAGAATTACAACGCAGTAATGAAGAGCTGAGAAAAAGCGAGGAGCGGTACCACAAAATGATTGCAGAGGTGCAGGACTACGCAATCATTTTAATGGATGTTAATGGAAATATACAGAACTGGAACATGGGCGCTCAGAATATTAAAGGATATTCCGCGGCAGAAATTATTGGTAAAAATTTCCAGATATTTTATGGACAGGAGGACAGGCAAACTAAACTGCCACAGAAACTATTGTCGGAAGCTGAAAAAAACGGCCGGGCTATCCATGAAGGATGGCGGGTAAGAAAAAACGGATCAAAATTCTGGGGAAGCATTGTTATTACCGCTTTACATAATGATGAGGGTAATGTGATTGGTTATTCGAAAGTTACACGCGACCTTACTGAAAAGAAGATCACGGAAGATAAGCTGAAAGATTATGTGCAGGAATTGAAACACCGTAATGAGGAACTTGACCGGTTTGCTTTTGCCACTTCCCATGATTTGCAGGAACCATTGCGTAAAGTGCAGACATTTGCGGATCTGATCGCACAGCATCCGGAAGATACGGCAGCAGTGAAGCGTTATATACATAAAATAATTGCTTCTTCAGAACGCATGCTTTCATTGATCCGGTCAGTACTCGAATATAGCAGGCTGTCGAAAAAGGCGGTACCCAATATTGCTACGGACCTGAATGAGATTCTGGCTGGCGTTATTGCAGATTACGAAATATTCATCCACGAAAAACAGGCGAAGGTAAAAAGTGATCCGTTACCTGTAATCAAAGCGATCCCAACGCAGATTACACAGTTGTTTTCTAACTTGATGGGTAATGCACTAAAATTTTCCACTGCGGTTCCGGTGATTAATATTTCTGCTGGAAAAGTTTTCAGCGATCAGATAAAGCATTGGCCACACGACCTAGCAGCCGGTGAATATTATGAAGTGGTATTCAGCGATAATGGCATTGGTTTTCAGCCGCAATATGCGGAACAAATATTCGCACTATTTCAGCGGTTGCATGGCAAGCATGAATATAGCGGTTCGGGTATAGGTCTGTCACTCTGTAAAAAAATTATGGATAATCATCATGGATTTATTCATGCGGAGGGACATCCTGGCGAGGGAGCTACTTTCTTCATGTATTTCCCGGTAAATGATATCAATAACATCGTTTATTGATCCTGTATAGCCAAATCATCACATTTCGTGTGGTCATGCTGAAACATCCTTGTAGTTTCAAACTTTCATTATCGTCATTACAATAAACGTTAACGGTAAAAACCGGCTATCTAATAAGAATCAGCTAATTAACGCAAATACCATACAAATTAAGTATATCAGATACTTCTTCGCTTTAAGCACCTTAAATGTCAAATAAATAAAAGTAAATTCTATCAGCGAATAGATTACTTTTACTATTACCTATAACATGTCTGATGTTATAGTGCTGTTATTGTTACTTCCATTTTCGTTTTACCGATTTCATTTTACCGCTAAAAATTGTTGTTATGAAGGGCAAAGATTTTGACGCTGATGCTATTCTTATTTATTTAAATGAACTCAAATCCCGATTTGACGAGAAGTTAAGAGAAGGTGAAAGCTTTGAGGAGGCCAAAAAAGTTTATATGCAGATAAAAGAAATAGAAGCACAGCTTAATGTCATCAACTGGCAGAACCAGAGAAGCCATAGATAAGCCCTATTTGTCATCAGGGTTTTTAAGGATATAATTAGCCTTATCTCAATTGCCAATTTTATAACTGTTGATTGATCCGGTACTTGCCCCTCTTGATTGAGCCTGATTCAATGGTAATACATCAGTTAACTTACCTTTTTCGATTAGTATCGTCACAGCTAATTGACATCAATGTTGAAAAGGAATACTATGCTCTTACATAATTGACGAGTCTTTAGATAAATTTGTGGCAGCTTCGAAATTGCCTAAGCAGTAAGAAAATAATCGCCAACAAAAAGAGGGCGTGCTTCCTGTATTGCAGGACTAAACACTTTTGATGGAATAAAGACATTACTACAATAACAGACACAGTTAATAAATTATGCATCAAAAACAGATAATAGCGGCGGGGCGGGAATTAGCAGCTGCCAGCAAAGTATTGATTATGTTTCATGGCAGAGGTGGAAGCGCACAGGATATTTTATCACTTTCATCACACTTAAATGTAAAAGATTATACTTTGCTTGCGCCACAGGCAACAAACAATACATGGTATCCCTATTCTTTTCTTGCACCGCCATCTCAAAACGAACCGTGGCTTTCCACAGCTCTAAAAATATCAGAGGAATTATTAAATGACGTTCTCAACAAAGGCGTTCGCGCTGAAAATATTTACTTCACCGGCTTTTCACAGGGAGCTTGCTTAACACTTGAATTTGTAACCCGCAATGCACGTAGATACGGTGGTGTTGTTGCTTTTACAGGTGGTTTGATCGGAGATAAGATCTACAGTGAAAATTATAAAGGCGACTTTCAAAACACTCCGGTATTCATTGGCACAAGTGATCCCGACCTTCATGTGCCTGTTGAACGGGTATATGCAACATCAAATATTTTAAGAGACATGAATGCGATTGTTACTGAAAAAATTTATGCTAACATGGGGCATACCATTAACGAGGATGAAATTGATAATGCCAACAATCTTATTTTTAAATGAAATTCTACCTTTAAAAGAAAAGAGACAATGTATAACAGGGAATATTCTGATTCACGTTATCCGGCAAACCAGCAACAAAGGATAGATAGCTAAGAAAAAAGCCCGGGTAGAAACCCAGGCCGTGTTTTAAATCCAATATCCTATGAAAAACCTGCAGAGTATTTTCAATACGCATGCCAATTTCCAAATCCGCTGCCAGCGTGGCTTTCACCAGATTGAGGTATTCAGCTTTGTTTCAGATCGGGAATTTCTATCCTGATTGAAGACAAATTGAATATGACTCATCACCTTCCAGAATTTCATGAATTGTAACATACAGAACAGCAGCTGCATGAGCATTTGATCTATGTTCCATACTTACACTTCTTTTAACTCACAACACACACGACAAATGAAATAGCACCGTATATGCACCATGTAGTCTTTAGGGCTTATCAATTTCAAGCCAGTTTACCGTATAATTCAATTATCTTTGTCAAACTCCATCCTTCTCCCTATTTTATTTCCTTTCCCGTCATCCTGTGTTATTTCATTGCCGTTAACAATATTTATGAAAAAAGCTTTAACTGCTTTAGCAGTTGCTATTTTATTTTCCGGTATTCATGTTTCAGGTCAAACCGGTTTTTCTGTACAGGTGATTTCATCACAATGGAACCAGGCCGTCGGCCTTACTTTCAATAAACCGGGGAACCAGATGTTTGTTTGGGAAAGGGCTGGAAGAGTATATTCAGTGGAAGGTGGCGTAAAATCATTACTCGTTGACATTGCAGAAGAAGTAGGCGCATATGGCGATCTCGGACTGCTTGGCTTTGCTTTAGACCCACAATTTGAAATCAATAGGTACTTCTATCTGTTTTATACAGTTGACCGCCATTACCTGCTTGAATACGGTACACCAAGATACAGTTCTACGGCAAATTATAATTACGATGCAACTATTAATCGTTTAACAAGGTATACAGCTGTTAAATCTTCAGTAGGATATACAGTTGATGCAGCATCAAGAAAAATTCTCATTGGTGCAACCAGAACTACAGGCATTCCTGCCATATCAGCGTATCATGGACCGGGATCACTTTTGTTTGGAACTGATGGTACTCTTTTAATCAGCACAGGCGATGGAGCGAGCGCATCAGCAGCAGATACCGGAAGCGCATCAGATACGTATTACTCTACCGCATTAGCCAATGGCATTATTACCACGCAGGAAAATGTTGGCGCCTTTCGTGCACAACTACTGGAAAGCTATAATGGTAAAATCCTTCGTGTTGATCCTGCAACAGGCAACGGGATTCCCGGCAATCCTTTTTATGATCCTGCAAAACCTAATTCGCCACGTTCTAAAGTATGGACGCTCGGAGTGAGAAATGCTTTTCGTATGACAATTAAACCAGGCACAGGAAGTACAAATCCCACTGATGCAAATCCCGGCACACTTTATTTAGGTGATGTTGGCCATACCACGTGGGAAGAACTGGATATAGTAAACCACGCTGGCATGAACCTGGGCTGGCCAATATTTGAAGGTCTCACCTTTCATGCCGTTTATCCCAATAAAAATGTTTATAATTATTATGCTCCGAATCCTGCTTACGGTACAAACGGATGTACAAAACAGTACTTTTATTTCAGAGATCTTATAAAGCAGGCCAATGCCAGTGGTACTGCAAACTTTATCAACAATTGCAACTCGCAGCCAATTCCTTCTTCTATTAAAACTTTCATGCATAGCCGTCCTGTTATAGACTGGCAACATGCGTTAACAGGACCATCACGAACCGGCACTTTTACAAGTACAGGCGTTGCATCCACTATTAATATTGGTGCAGCCGGCTCTCCTGTTTCAGGACCTCAATTTGCAGGCAGTTGCGCTATCGGAGGGGTTTTTTATCCTTATGATGATTTTCCGGCAGGTTACAAGAACTCATACATTTTCGCAGATTATACCAGGCATTGGATCCGTAACATAACAACCGGTCAAAATGATATTCCAGTAAGCGTAGGGAATGTAATTGACACAGGTGCAGTTGTTGCACTGGCACTTCATCCCACACAGGGAGGAATTTATTTTATTGATTTTACATCTAAAATAAAAAAGATTACTTACAATAGTAACAACCAGGCGCCGGTCGCGGTTGCTTCCTCGGATAAAACTTATGGCAACAGTCCGCTTTCCGTTCACTTTACTGGTAGTGCATCTACAGATGCAAACGGGGACAAACTAACTTACCTGTGGAATTTTGGAGATGGAACTAGAGATACCGCTGCTAATCCCACGCATATTTTCAATCCACCATCCGGCACATCAGTAAAATATACGGTTACACTCACAGTAACTGATAGTTATGGAAGCTCTGACCAGTCCACACTGTTTGTTACGCTCAATAACACTCCTCCGGATGTTACAATTACGAGTCCCACAACAGGTACGCTGTATTCAATAAATGCACAAACCACTTTTCAGCTGAGGGCAAGCGTGAGTGATAAAGAAGACAGCACAATCAATCTTCTGTATCAATGGAAGGTGATACTTCATCATCAAGATCATGAACACCCCGAACCAGTCATCAACACTAAAGACGCGGTAGCCACTACGTCGCCTCTTGGTTGTAGAACTGAAATATATTACTACCGCATTATTCTAACAGTAACTGATGGTGGTGGTCTCTCTACAACTAAAGAAGTACAATTATTTCCTTATTGTGCTAAAATCACCAGCTTTACTCTGGTAAATGCTGACACAGACAAAGACCTGCAAACATTAAATAACGGAGCTGTAATAGACTTGAAGACCCTTGCTGCAAGAAAACTTAATATCAGGGCAAACACAAGTACATCCCCTGCTGCAAGAAGTGTTTCATTTAATTTAAGCGGCGCACAAACAAGGAACAAGACAGATGACATAATACCTTATTCACTTTTTGGCGATGTAAACGGCGATTATGCAGGATGGAATCCGGTAGCAGGTAATTATATTTTAAAAGGCACACCGTTTAATGGTTCAAATGCAAGTGGAGCCGGTGGTTTTGATACAACAATTAGTTTTAAAGTTGTAAAGAATGCAGCAGTAGCATCTGCTTCAGTACTGGATACACCTGACCAACGCCCTGAACAAATGAATGATAAGAACCGTTCAGTTACTTATTATCCAAATCCATTCAATCATCAGTTTACTCTGCAGATAAATTACACGGACAACACTAAACTGCTTCCTGTAACAATTTATAACGTGTATGGACAACCAGTATTACAATTACGGAATGTTGAATCGGGCAAGAATATTGTTTTAGGAAATGAATTTGCAAGCGGAGTGTATATTTTAACGGTAAACACAGGTGAATCTATCGAAAGCTTTAAGCTGGTAAAAATTAAGTAAGGAAACGATCGGGAGAAAGTTGCAAGTAATACGGACAAACTGCGTGCTATACTCAAAGCTGATCAAAAATGTCTTTGCTGAATTGCTCCAGTGATGGATCCCGGGCACCCATCAGCAATAAGGTTGCCCCTTCATCGAGGTGATTTCTTGCATCCTTTAAAAACATATTCCGGTCTTCAACGAAATATGCTTTTTTACCCAATGCTTTGATATCATTGATCAGATCCAGCGCAGAGATATCTTTAACTGCAGTACCGCCGGCATAAAAGATCTCACTCATCCAGATTTCATCCTGTTCGCGCAACGCATGGCCTATTTCATGAACAAATTCTTTCCTGAGGAATTTCGTTGGGGTATACCCGTGAGGCTGAAACCACGCGACTACCTTATGTGACACAGGCTGACAAGCTGCAATGGCAGCTGCACATTTAACAGGATTGTGCGCAAAGTCATCCACTACCCACACTCCTTGTTTTTGTCCCAGCACCTGGGCGCGCCGGTAGATTCCTTTATATTTTTTCAGCGCTTCTGCAGCATCATGCATTGAAACACCTGTCAATGCCGCTGCTGCAGTTGCCGCAACAGCATTTTCCATGTTATGCCACCCTGCAATTTTTAAATTAAAATCCTGTCCGTTTAATTTATAAGAAATCTGAAAACCATTTTGTTCAAATGCGGATGCTTTAAACCCCGCATCCATGTCACTTCGCTCAAAGCAAAAATCATTTTCTGCATTTACAGATAATTTGCCCGTATAGCTGTTCGACCTATTGACTGAAAATTGCCTGCTGTTGTCCCGGAAAATCTGAAAAATCTTTACCAGTTCATCCAGCTCTTTATGATCTTTCTCTATGTTGAGCAAAACTCCAATTTCCGGACGATACTGAACAATAGAGCCGTCGCTTTCATCCGCTTCAATGATCAGCCAATCGCCGTTTCCCACATACGCATTTCCGATCTTACCCTGGTTGATCAGGTCAACAAGCCCTGCGCCACTGATCACTGATGGTTGTTTACCAGCATGGCGCATTATATCGAACAACATCCCAGTTGTGGTGCTTTTACCACTCGTTCCTCCTATGGCGATCGTTTTTTTTGTAGCGGCGATGTGCGCAAGCAATTCTGAACGCCGGATGATCGGAATGTTTAGTTCCTTTGCCTTTTTCACTTCAACTACTGTATCCTCTATAGCGGTAGACACAACTATCAGGTCGGTATTAGAATTAATTCCCTCACCATTCTGTAAAAAACAACGGATTCCTTCAATTTCAAGCTTCGCTTTGATATCAGCGGCTTTGCCATCGTTAAAAAAGCGATCGCTTCCACTCACCTGCAGGCCTGTACCCTGCATGTACTGGGCTATGGCACTCATTCCGGCACCGGCAATACCAACAAAAAAAGGATGCTTAATATTGTTAAGACTGGTTATCATAGGTTGCAAATTTATATATTAAGGCAATCGGGAGCTGAAATTTAGTACGTGACATTTAAGTACGTTGTACTATTGGTGTAACAAAGCAAAGATTATCAAATTCTCATTAATACAGTCTATTGCGGCATTGTTCAACGGCATTCGTAGGTAAAACCTCTAAATATCACCATAAACCATATAATGTCACTGTTATTTCATGATCACAAATATTATTTCCAAATTTACAAGCACTACCTTACAGTCATTAATAGCTTCACTTGTTGTTTTAGGATCAACCCTATTCTTATCTAACTCCACATCCCACTTCGCAATCAATCTATTAACTATTCGGAACTTCAAAAAACGGTACTGAAGTCGCTTTATATAACATTAAAACTTAGCCGTTACAAATTCACTTAAATGAAACAAACACTTATTGGCATGATTGCCTTTTTTCAAATGATGGCCATCCATTCATTTGCTCAGTCTACTTTCAAACCGGTAACTTTTAAAAATTCACTGCGGCCATCTTTGAACCTGTCACTCACATCTGAGCCAAAGACAACGGAAGAAACAATTTTAGCCAAATTGAAGGAAACAGGATACAAGCCGGAAAAAAATGGCTCCTTTTTAAACAAGAAAAATAAACAGGAAGGATTTTATAGTTTCTCAGGAGTGCAGCTGCCAGAACTTAATAATCAGAAACTCGATCTGTATTTCCGTGTAGACCCTGTTGAAGGTGATAGTTCTTTTCGATCATCCATATCTTTAATGGTCAGTAAAGGTTATGAAAATTTTGTATCTCCAGAAACCGATTCTCTAACTTTCAACGCATCACAGAATTTTCTAAACACTTTTACTTCAAAAACTGAAGCCTACCAACTCAATAAACAACTTGATGAACAAAAGAAAACGATTGCAACAGCTGAAAAAAAATGGAAGGACTTACGTGATAAACAGGAAGATGCAAGAAAAAAGATTGAACAGCTGCAAGCTGATATGAAAAACTGGCAGCAGGAAGAAATAGCCCAACAGAAAGAGGTAGATAATCAACGTGCCGTATTACAAAGTCTGGAATCAAAAAGAGCTGCTGTAAAACAATAAAGTCCGGATCAATAAATGAACCATGGAGTATTATCATTTAAGATATAATATTTACCCCGATCCAGGTTTTCCTGTTGAAAAAGAAAGCTGGATCAGTATTAGTTCAGAATTTAATGAGCAACAAGTGAAATTGTTGCTCATTACTCAACATCAGTTAAATGTTTCCTTAATTGTTTGTTCTAATATTTGCAAAGAAGAATACGATGTCAGCATGGCTAAAGCACCGGTTGCATTGAATTAGCAAATGCCAGTAAACATCCCTAATATTAAGCCAGAGTTATGAACAGGAATGGAGAAATTATCGTAATTGAAGATGATAAGGAAGACCAGGAATTATTTGCAGAAATTCTTCAGAGCCTTAAAATCATTAATAAGGTGCTGTTCTTTGATAATGGACAGGATGCACTTGAATACCTTGAGAAACCGAACATAGAACCTTTTTTGATCCTGTCAGATATCAACCTTCCCAAATTAAATGGCTTTGAGCTAAGAGAAAGGATTTTCACCAATCAGGAGTTAAGCAAGAAATGTATCCCTTATATTTTCTTCACAACATCAGCCAGCCGTGAATCTGTTATCAATGCTTATGCTTTCTCTGCACAGGGTTTCTTTATAAAACCCACAAAATTTAGCGAACTGGAAGACGTTATTACTTCCATTATCACCTATTGGAAAAAATGTTACTCACCAAGTGATTTTAGTACTCATGACCCGGTGATCACTAACTACCTTTAGTCAACGCCGATCAGGTGCATCATCTTCGAATGAATGGCAACCGCGGTGGCCCAGGTATGAATTCAGCCAAGCATTGTTCTCAGAACGACATATGCATGAATTCATAAGTATACAACGCATCAAAGTTCTTCTCATCGCGCCACAGAAAAAATAACATGCACAAGGATGCATAAATGAGTGTATTTTCCATGATTTTATAATTTTACTAGAAGTTATATATTTCGTTCATGGTGAATGCTATCAAATGGTTACTGGTAATATGTCCTCTTTCTGTATATGGCCAGCTAAGAGAAACCTGGATATCAAGGCCAAAGAATGAATGGCCGCAGATCTCACTAACCAACCATGTGCGTTACAGGAACGGCGAGAGTTATATTCATCCTTCATTTCCTTATGCTGGCACCGGCTTTCTTATCAACACTGGTACAGACACCATTGCAGCCACCGCCAAACATGTATTGCTGATTGCAAGGAACAGGAAGACCAACGCCGTAACGATCAATAATGACCTGCTGTTATGGTCAATGAAATCAAAACAGCATAATTCCGATTCAGTCATTATTAATAAATTGATCAATGACGATACAGCAGAAGTTATCGAAGGCCCTACCTCAAGTATTTTTGAAAGAGACATGCTCGTGTTTTCAATAAAAAAAGCTTCTCCGAAAATTTATCCGCTTAAACCGAGATTTTCCACGCCTAAAATGGGTGAAAAAGTTTACCTGCTGGCGTGCCCGTATTCTAATGGACAATGCACGGTAAATGAAGGTACCATCATCGGCAAATATGGTTTTGATATCATCATCAATACAAATGATCCTGTGTTACCAGGAGCAAGTGGCGCACCAGTGATCGATGCAAACGGATATCTGATTGGTATTTTCTCTTCGTTAACTAACGACAACAGCGTGAACAAAGATGTGTCTGTCGCCATATCCACTGAATACCTGAAAGATGTGCTGGCCAAAAAGCCAAAGTTGAATGAGCCGAAAAAAGATTATACCGAAATGATCGTTAACACCACATTATACAGCGGACCCGAAGCTGCTATCAATGAATATAAGAGGCTGACCGCCTACCCTCAAACATATTATTTTTATAATTTCAGGAGTGCTACGCGAAACGGGCTTCGTGAAGCAGGAGAAAAATTACTGTCGCTCGACCAGGTAGATGAGGCAATCGAGATATTAAAATTCAATACGGAGGTCAACAGCAATTATTATGGGAATTATAATATACTCGCAAAAGCGTATATGCGTGCAGGAAATAAAGCAGAAGCCATCCGTGCGTATACAATATCTACATCAAAAAACAATGATGCCAGCGTTAACGAAGCGTTTGGGGAACTTGAAAAGCTCAAGTAACGCCACTATTTCTTATCCTTGATATCTTTTGGTGCAGGACCATGATCGCCACTTAAGGTCCTGGTAATTTTCCATCAACTTTATTCGGCATCCATAATTGTGAAAAGTGTATAAGTGCGCCAATAGATTTTTTCATTTTATGTTGATGTGAGTGCCGTAACCGAACACGGTTACAGAACCACCGTAAAATGTTATCTTTAATTGATCTGTCGTACAGAGATTGTATTTAATTACGTAATGATGAGCAACGAAAGGATTAAGATACCACCATTTTATTTTGCGGGCATTTCTATTCAAACAACAAACTCGGATAACCAGTTCGCGAGTGATCTTGCTAACTTATGGCAAAGATTTTACCAGGAGAATATCGTTTCTATTGTTCCTGAAGCTGCTGGTTCAGAAATTTATGCCATATACACAGATTATGAAAGTGATTATACCGGCAAGTATACCGCTCTTATCGGCCTGCGTGTAAATTCACTTGAACAGCTGCCGGAAAAATTAACAGGCCGACAATTCCACGGTGGTAATTTTATTCATTATGCTGCAAAGGGCATGATGCCGCAAGCAGTCATTAATACATGGATGCAGATATGGTCGGCTGATAAGCAAGTTAACAGGCAATATGATTTTGATTTTGAAGTGTATGGTAATCAATCAAACGCTGGTGAAGAATCAGTAGTTGACATATTTATCTCGGTGAAATGATACCCTACCCTTGGATTGTATTAGATTCCTGTGCCGGCGCAGGTGCGAAATCGCGAACTGTAACTCAAAGCCCCTTCACCTCTTCCCAGATCTTTTCATTAACATACACACCTTCAGTGAGTGATTTTTGCCGTTGGCGCAATGTACTTTCACCCGGATAACGAACAGTTGAATGCTCCTCTGTAGTATCCGAGCTTTTTGCATACGCAATAATTTCTTCAATAATCTTTTCATTAAGTGAAGCCGGAGAAATGCAAAAGAAAAATTGTGACACGGAAAACTCTTTTCCCGTAGCTGTTATTCCGGATACTGTCTTACCGTTACTCAATGCGGATACCATTACATCCATCATTAAAGACAATCCTGATCCTTTCCATAAACCTGCAGGTAATGTTCTCTTAGATTTCATGATGGCCTCAGGATCGTATGATAAATTACCGGCTTCATCATAGCCCCCGGGATGTGCAAGTTTTTTTCCTGCAAGATGATGTTCCTGTAACTTACCATACGAATATTGCGACATCGCCATGTCGAGCACAAGGTGACCATCTTCCCTTGGTACGGCAATCACCAGTGGATTATTTCCGAGCGTTGGTTCACTGCCCCCCCATGGTGGCATGTTTGCAATTGAGTTGGTACCGCAAATCGCTATGCACCCCTTATCTGCCGCCTGCCAGCCATACGTGCCTCCACGCATCCAGTGATTAGTATTTCTAACAGCGATCAGGCCGACACCATTATCTTTCGAAATGTCAACAGCTTTCGCTATTGCTTTTGTTGCCGTGTACATTCCCGGTGCAAGCCGTCCATCCCAGTTCTCAATTACACCTTTCGTGTCAACACATACAGGTTCAGCATTTACATCGATCAATCCTTCATCAACACTTTTCATGAACTGCGGAAACCGGTTAAGCCCATGTGAATAAACACCATCCCGGCTGTTACCTGCGAATATATCTGCGCATAATTCTGCTTTATCATCATGCATCCCTGATTTAACAAGCACTCTTTTCAGTTCCCGCTTAAGTGTATCGAATGGTATGAGCATGCAGCAAATATCGCGTATCTTTCATCAATGAAAAATGTGATCATTACCGGGGCCAATGGTAACCTAGGATCAGCGGTAGTAAAAGAATTTCTGAACAAGGGATACAAAGTGATCGCTACTGTTGCTGAAGAAAAAATGAAAGCAACCATGATCCGTCACGATAACCTGGAAGTGATTACCGTAAACCTGATGAATGAAGAAGAATCGGAAAATTCTATTAAAAAGGTCATTAAAGAAAATGGGCAGATAGACGCTGCATTGTTGCTTGTAGGCGGATTCACAGCAGGAAGTATATTCAAGGCAACTACCGGTGACATTTATGCGCAGATAGCGCTGAATTTTAATACTGCCTACCACGTAGCACGACCTGTCTTTACACATATGATGGAGAAGAGTAATGGAAAAATTGTTTTCATCGGTTCAAGGCCTGCACTTGAAGCACAAGCAGGAAAAGGGGTAATTGCTTATGGTTTGAGTAAATCAATGCTCTTTAAATTAGCTGAATACATGAATGCAGAGTCGCACGGCAAAAATGTGGTGGCAACGGTTATAGCTCCAAGTACACTCGACACGGAATCAAACCGGAAAAGCATGCCGGATGCTGATCCAGAAAAATGGGTGAAACCATCCGCGCTTGCAGAGATACTTGAATTTGTGGTGAGTGAAAAAGCCAGTGTACTAAGAGAACCAGTTTTGAAAGTGTACAATAATGCATGAGCCTGTTTACCCGTTATCTTCGAATCCCGGATACAGCAACATACCACCATCAATAAATAAGGTAGTACCAGTAACATATTCGGCATCATCGCTGGCAAGCCATGCGGCTGCACGGCCAATGTCATCCGGTTGACCAATCCTTTTATAAGGAACAAGCTTCAGCAGTTTCTGCATATCTTCTTCACTATCCCAGTTGTCCTTATTGATTGCGGTGGCAATCGCACCAGGAGCAA
>DATLDR010000169.1:0-11524 GCA_035525775.1 Flavitalea sp. | reverse complement strand
GTGTTAAGAAGTTCTACTTCCTGTTTCTTTGCTGTTGCATCGTCTTTCTGACCTTTTGAGAAAAGCTGGCCGATTTCTTTTGAAATAGCATTAGCCCTGGATTGTATATTCTCGCTTTCAAGCAGTAGTTGTCTTTTTTCATCATCAAGTTCAATGATTTTATCTACAAGTTCCGGTTCAGCAAAATATTTAACTGAAAGTTTTTGTTTCACAAGATCTGCATTCTGTCTTATGTAGCTTATTTGTAACATGGGCGCAAAGATAAACTTCTCCCTAAATTCGCACATGCAAATGAATGATGATTTCCAGGTGCGGTGGTGGAACCTTGAGGCAAGGCTGGTCGAAACATTCGGCAAGAAACCTGATATGGAAGCGATTCTTTTTCTTATTGGAATCCAGGAGGTTGGTGATATACGGGATAAATTCACGAAAGAACAAAAGCAGGATCTGATGCATGTGGCCGTATGCAGCCTGCTTTCACAAAGTGGTTATTATGAAGTTGAACACTATGATGAAGATGGATGGCCGCATTTCAAACAGTTAAAAGCCATGCCTGAAATGAATATGATAGAACAGGAAAACTTTTTGAAAGATCACGTTCTGCTATATTTTGAGACACATAATATTTTGTAATGTTGTACCACCAAAAAACCACAACATGAATTTTCCAAAACATCTCAGGTATACAAAAGATCACGAATGGATAAACCTTGACGGTGATATTGCGACAATAGGAATTACAGAATTTGCGCAGAGTGAACTTGGAGATATTGTTTACGTTGAGATAGAAACCGCTGGCAAGCCACTTGAAGCGGAAGCTGTTTTTGGAACAGTTGAAGCCGTGAAAACCGTTTCTGATCTTTTTCTTCCTGTAGCCGGCACCATTACAGAAGTAAATCCTGAACTCGCCGCCACGCCGGAACTCGTGAACACCGATCCTTACGGGAAAGGCTGGATGATTAAAATAAAAGTGAATAACCCGGCGGATGTGCAGGAACTGATGGATGCTGAAGCTTACAGTGCCGTTGCCGGCGAATAAATCCGCACTCTAGCTTAATTCGTATATTCAGTTAGGTTGCCCATTAACTTTTTTCATATCTTGAAGCAGCATTGCGGGGAAATCTATTGGGTACAACAACAACATACACTGAGAGTGAATTAGTGTCATTGCTGAAAAGCAGGGATAGTAAGGCTTTTAGTTATCTGTATGATAACTATTCAGGCTCATTATATACTATCATTGCGCAGCTGGTCGACGACATAGAAATCGCAAACGATGTGCTGCAGGAAGTGTTCATCAACATATGGAGAAAGATCGACAGTTATGATCCGGTAAAGGGCAGATTGTTTACGTGGATGCTGAATATTGCCCGGAACGCTTCTATCGATACACTCCGTTCGAGAAGCTACCAGAACGCTCAGAAAAATCAGTCTTTACAGGAAAACAACGATTGGCCGGATGGGGTTAAGCTCACTTCTGTGAACAATCTCAGTATTGATAACATCGGTCTGAAAAAAGTAATAGAACGGCTAAAAAAAGAACATAGGGTATTGATAGATCTTGCATATTTCAAGGGTTATACCCATGAGGAAATTTCACAGATTGAAGACATACCCCTGGGAACAGTTAAAACAAGGATAAGAAATGCATTGATGCAATTAAGGGAATATTTAAAGTGAACATACAGGAATACATATCAAGCGGTATTATTGAAAGCTATGTTTTTGGACTCGCCAGTTCCGAAGAGAGAATTGAGTTCGAACGCCTTGCAGTTGAGTTTCCTGAATTGCGTGAAGCAAGAAATAACTTTGAACTATTACTTGAAGAACAGTTGCAGCGAAATGTTGTTACACCGCCCCCTGTTATTAAGAGTAAACTTCTTTCTTCAATAGATCTGGAAGAACCTGGCACCGCACCATCATTTACCGGAGGAGGTGGTTCCACGCCGCCATCTGTTACCGGAACCGGAGACAATCAAAATGATGAATACCCGATTGGCAAGGCAAAGGTGGGAATGGTTGTAAGAAAAGATTTTTCGAAACTTCTGGCTGCGGCCGCTGTGTTATTATTACTGATGAGCACCGCTTTGAATTTTTATTTCTTTAACAGGTATAGAGAATACAATGATAAATACCAGGCGTTGATTGCTACACAAACTGACCTTGCTACTCATAACCAGATTCTGCAAACAAGGCTGCTTGAGTATGAGAAAACAATGGAGATGATGAAAGATCCTGCTATGTACATTGTAAAAATGCCGGCAATTCCTACAAGTCCTGATCCGTCAAGTGCAACTACAGTATACTGGGATACAAGAACGAAAGATGTTTACCTGGCGGTGAACAGGTTGCCGGCTCCTGAATCGGGCAAGCAATACCAGTTATGGGCAATGGTTGATGGCAAACCGGTTGATGCTGGTGTATTCGATCTGAAGGATGGCGCAGGCATGACAAAAATGAAAAATATTCAGAAAGCAGAAGCTTTTGCAATAACGTTGGAGAAAAGAGGAGGCAGCCCAACACCATCACTTGATAAGTTGTATGTGATGGGCAAAGTATAGTATACGTCATTTTTTTGAATTATCTTTCTGTGATATGCTGGCAATGTTTCGACGGATTCTTTCGTATAAATTTTTCCCCCTCTCCTGGACACTTCTTACAATTTTACTGATGTGCTTGCCTGGTTCGCTAGTGCCAGCCACCGGCATCTTCGCATTGAAAAATATTGATAAACTTGTTCATGTGCTGCTTTTCGGAATGAATGTACTTTTCTGGGGATGGCATTATCAAACTTCCGGGAAAGAATCCGGAAGCCTCAGGATTATTTTTATTGCCGCAACGGCTCTGATGATCACATTAGGAATTGTTATGGAGTATGTTCAATTGTATTTCATCCCTAACAGATCATTTGACGGTAATGATATTGTTGCTGATATAATAGGATCAGTGCTTGCAGGCCTGTGGCTATTAAAAGGCTAGAACTGCCTGAAAAGAATTTGAAAAAATTGTGCAGCGTTTAGTGATTGCATTTTGTCTTTAAAAATACCTGCTTCATAAAGTGGTCAATTCAAAGTAGTAAAAGTAAAGCCCCTGTAGAAACAGGGGCCGTAACCAAAACTAACTGCTTATGAGAAAATTGACTGCTTTATGAAGTTTTTTGAATCATTAGAATCAATACTGCTATAGTGGCAAATCAGGTGCCACTACACTTTACCAAAGTGTTAAAGCAGATTCAAAACGTCCAAAAAGATATATTTTTTATTTCTTACTGCTTAAAGGTAAAGCCGTGTAGATTTCTTTACCCAATGTAGATTTGATTTCACATTAACAGAATAATTGTCAGTTCTGTTTTGCCAGTTTTTCCGAATTTTCAGCAAATTGAAGCGCATCAATAAATTCCTGAATGCCGCCATTTAACACAGCATCGAGATTATAAACAGTAAGACCAATCCGATGGTCTGTAATCCGGCCCTGCGGATAATTATATGTTCTGATCTTAGCGCTTCTATCGCCACTGCTTACAAGGCTTTTACGGTGTCTGGCTATTTCTTCTTCCTGCTTACGTACCTGCTCTTCATATAATTTGGTCCTCATCATCTGCATCGCCTTTTCCCTGTTTCCCAGCTGAGACCTTTCAGTCTGGCAGATCACAACCGTACCTGTGGGCAAGTGAGTTAGCATTACTTTGGTCTCGACCTTATTTACATTCTGGCCACCAGCACCACCGCTTCGGGCGGTTTCCATTTTAACATCAGCAGGGTTGAGCTCAAAATCCACTTCTTCCGCTTCAGGCATCACTGCCACGGTAGCTGCAGAAGTATGAACCCGGCCGCTTGTTTCTGTTTCCGGTACCCGCTGTACACGATGGACGCCGCTTTCAAACTTCAAAGTGCCATATACATCGTCTCCTGTAACTTCAAGCTGAACTTCCTTATACCCTCCAACAGTACCCTCATTCTCACTTAATATCGCTGTTTTCCATCCTTTTCGTTCGCAGTAACGCAGGTACATTCTCAGCAGGTCACCGGCAAAGAGACTTGCTTCGTCGCCTCCTGTGCCGGCACGTATTTCAATAATTGCATTTTTATCATCCTGCGGATCCTTGGGAATAAGCAACTGGCGGATAAAAGCTTCAAGTTGTTCTTTTTTTTCTTCCAGTCCGGGTGCTTCTGCTTTGGCAAGATCACGCAGCTCGTCATCATCACCATTCAATGCTTCTTTATTGAATGCCAGGTCGTCAAGTAATTTTTTGTACTGCTCTTGTGCATTTACAATTTTTTCAAGGCTGCGGTATTCCTTGCTTGTTTCCATAAACCTTTTGTTGTCATTCACAATCTCAGGATTGGTAAGTGCCACACCAAGGTCATCGAATCTTGCTTTTATAGCCTCTAATTTATCTAACATACAATTCTCTACTTTTAGGTAAAATAGGGTCGCAAAGTTAATTGTTTCGTCCATCATGCCTTTAAGGAAATTCAGTGCGGATCACTTGTTTACCGGCTATGCAATGCTGGGTCATGAATCAGTTCTTGTAACCGATGAAGCAGGCATTGTAAAAGACATAATCCTGGCCGCAGATGCAGGAGAAGGAGTCGAAAAATTTCATGGCATACTGAGCCCGGGCCTCATCAACTGCCATTGCCATCTTGAATTATCACACATGGCGGGAATGGTTAAACAGAATAGTGGTATGACGAAATTTCTGCTGTCTGTTATGAAAGATCGTAACGCAGATGAAGAAAAGATAACCGCTGCCATGCAAGATGCAGAAATGAAAATGAAGGAATGTGGTATTGTTGCTGTTGGAGATGTATGCAACACTCCCTATTCCCTTAATATCAAAAGCAATAACATTCTTTATTACCACAATTTTATCGAGGCTACCGGGTTTGCAGATGCAAAAGCAGAAGAACGGTTCAAAGCTGCCTTTGATGTTTATTTGAAATTCAGGGCGGCAGAGAATGTTAACAATACTTCAATTGTTCCGCATTCTCCTTATTCAGTGTCGGATATCTTGTTCTCGCTTATTAACGATTTTGAAAAAGGCAGCCTGATGAGCATACACAACCAGGAAAGTGTTGCTGAAACGGAATTTTTCACTACCGGTAAAGGGGAATTACTGGACTTATATCAGGCACTTGGTATAAATACTGATCATTTTGTTCCTTCAAAACAAAGCAGCCTGGTAAGGTCTGTGATTAAAATTACCGGCGATCATTCGCTTATACTTGTGCATAATGTAAACACAACAGCCAACGACCTGGATGAAATAAGGAGAGGAAGAAATCTTCCACAGCTTTACTGGTGTCTTTGTCCGAATGCGAATCTATACATTAACGGTTATCTTCCTGATGTATCATTACTTAAAAATTTCAATTGTACACTGGTTATTGGAACGGATAGTCTTGCTTCGAATACCGGATTAAGTATTCTTGAAGAATTAAAAACTTTACAGGCAAATTTTAATTCATTTGGTACAGCGGAGCTTTTGCGATGGGCGACTATCAATGGCGCACAGGCGCTCCGGGTGGATAGTAAATTTGGAAGTTTTGAAGCCGGTAAACAACCTGGTATTGTAAATATCACCGGTGGAATGAACGAATCACTTGAAGGCGCTTCTGCAAACAGAATACTATGAGAGCACAGCTTCAAGAACAGGCAATGTTTTCATCTTTCCAAAATCCTGAATGTGTAATGCATAAAACATCTCAAACGCATGAAGTAAAACACGTCTTGCTTCCTGGTTAAGTTTAATGTGCGAAAGTTCGGATGGCTGCATTACCTTTAAAAGGTCTGAAATAACATGACTGTATTCGTTTTCAAGAAAATAAACGTGCTTAGGTTTCTCGTTCACAAATGTTCCTTCGGTAAGATCAAGTATGTCCCTGTCGGCGGAATATCTATCCGCTATTCTGAACCCATAAAATCCACTCAGGTTGATCGCAAAGTATAATGAGAAATTTGCTGCGGTGCTATCATTACTTTTATCCAGATGAATAAAAGCATCTTCAATAAAGCTGAATAAAGCAGGGTTCGGTTCTGGTTGCTTGATTGTTCTTTGCAACAGTTCAACCATGAAAAGTGCAACAGCGTTTCTGAAAACATTAAAAAAAATATTATCATAGACGATTGCCCATTTGAATTCTTTTAAACGCTGCAGGTTCCTTAGTTCATTATGATATACCATCATGTCGAGTATTGCACCGGGCTGAAGCAGGTTGGCTTTGCCACTTCCTTTTTTTGATGTAATCCTTACACCATTTACCAGGTACGACTGAAGTCCAAACAATTCCGTGTATATGCCGGCAATGATGCTTGTTTCACCATATCTTACAGTTTTGAGAACTATCCCCTTTGTTTTGTGAGTGAGCACAACGCGAAGTTACACTGTCTTCGTTTAAGCAAGGCAGTGCTGATATGGCCCGTTTAATGCATACAAAGTATATTTGCGCCGTTGTTCTAATTATTCATATCAATCATTGCCGATGTGGGAAAGGATCGCCTTATTTGTACTTCGTTTCCGTGTTCCATTACTAGTAATTATTTTAGCCCTTACCGTGTTCATGGGGTGGCATGCATCCAAGGTTCAGCTCAGTTATGAATTTAGTAGAGCTATACCCACCGATAATCCAAAGTACCAGGCATATCAGGATTTTAAAAAACAATTTGGAGAAGATGGCAACTTATTGGTAATAGGTTTCAGAACAGACAATGTTTTTCAGGAGAAGCTGTTTAATGATTACTCAGCGCTGGCAGAACTACTGAAAAATACAAATGGCGTAATTGGTGTACTGAGCATTTCGGGTGCAACAAATCTTGTTAAAGATACTTTAGATGAAAAGCTTAATGCGGTTCCTGTATTTCCTTCGGGTAATATTAAGCAAATTACTCTGGACAGCGCACGCGACATCTTTCTGAACCTTAAATTTTATAACGGACTTCTTTATAATCCTTCAACCAAAGCATACCTGCTTGGAGTGAGCATCAATAAAGACGTACTTAATTCCAAGAGGAGAAATGATGTTGTAAAGAGCATTGTAACTGCCGGAGAATATTTCGGAAAAAAACATTCGCTTGAAATGCATTACAGCGGCCTTCCGTTGATACGTACAAACATGGCCACACGTGTTGCAAACGAAATGAAGTGGTTTCTTTTTGGGTCGGTACTGCTTTCGGCTGTGATATTGCTGATATTTTTCAGAAGCTTAAGTGCAACATTTCTTTCATTGTTTGTGGTAGTATGCGGTGTAATATGGAGTCTTGGTACGATGCATCTGATGGGGTACAACATTACTCTTCTTAACGCATTGATTCCTCCTCTGATTGTTGTAATCGGAATTCCAAACTGTATTTATTTTCTCAATAAATATCACAGCACCTTCAGGGATCTTGAGAATTCAGGTGAAAATGAAATCAGATCAGACATCAAATTCAGATCGCTGGTTGAAATGATCACAAGGATGGGTATAGTAACACTCTTCTGTAATATTGCAGCAGCAATTGGATTTGCAGTATTCGCACTTACTAAAAGTGCTATTCTCAAGGAATTTGGCGTTGTTGCGGGGATAAACATCTTTGCATTGTTTTTTATTTCTCTCATTGTTATACCTGTTGCGCTCAGCTTTTTCCCGAACCCTAAGGAGCGACACACAAAGTATCTCGAGAATAGATGGCTGTTATCTATACTCGACAAACTTGAAGTCTGGTCACTCAATCACAGGAAAGCAATTTATACGGTAACCTTTTTAATTATTGCTGTATCTGTCGCCGGTATTTTCAGATTGAAATCGGAGGGATTTATTGTTGATGATCTTCCCAAAACAGATAAGATCTACACCGACCTCAAGTTTTTTGAACATAATTTTAAAGGGGTGATGCCACTTGAAATTATTATTGACACAAAAAGAAAGAATGGCCTTCGCAGCAATCCGCTTAAAACTTTTGAAAAAATCGATCAGCTTTCTTCTTATATAGGCTCACATCAGGAAATGAACCGGCCGCTGTCAATAGTAGAAGGTATGAAATTCGCCAGGCAGGCTTATTATGATGGCGACAGTACCAACTATGGGCTTCCCAATTCATTCGATATCGCTTTTCTTGCACAGTACCTTGGCAGCAAAGCAGAAGAAAAAGGCACTCAGAATAATTTTACAAAGTTGGTCCGTAGCTTTATGGATACTACAAGGCAAAGGGCACGTGTGAGCACAAACATGGCTGATGTAGGAAGTAAGCGGTTGCATGAATTGCTAAATGAAATTGAAAATAAAAGCACTCAGATATTTGATACGGCAAATTATAAAGTTGTGCTCACCGGCAGCAGTGTTACATTCCTGGAAGGAACTGCTTTTATCATCAATGGTTTAAAGGAAAGTATCATGTGGGCATTCCTGCTGATTGCGCTTTGCATGCTATACCTGTTCCGCTCTTTTCGAATCCTGTTATGCTCGCTCATCCCCAATATTATTCCGCTCATCATTACTGCAGGTGTCATGGGTTGGGTAGGGATACGGATAAAACCTTCAACGGTGCTTGTTTTTTCTGTTGCCCTGGGTATTGCAATAGATATTACCATACGGTTCCTGGTAAACTATAAACAGGAATTGAAAGGCTCCACTACAGGAACACAGGTGGTGATCAGCACCATACATAAAACAGGTATAAGTATTATTTATACTTCCCTTGTTTTGATTGCGGGCTTTGTAATTTTTTGTTTCAGCGGGTTTGGTGGTACGCAGGCACTGGGATGGCTTACTTCTCTTACACTGGTCATGGCAACTTTTACAAACCTTGTTTTTTTACCTGCATTGCTGTTGAGTACAGGCAAGAAATAACCCGTTACCTGGAGAACGGACTTATTTACTCTTCAATTCTTCCTGCAACTTATTCATCAGGTCACTTCCGCGTAGTGATTCACCGATAACGATGCCATCGGGATTGATGAGTACATTATAAGGAATGCCCTGAAAACCAAAAATTTCAACGGCTTTACTGTTCCAGAATGCAAGATCACTGATATGTGTCCAGCTGAGATGATCTTTTTTGATTGCTTCTATCCAGTTATCCTTTTACTTATCTAGTGAAACACCAACAATGGTAAAATTTCTATTCTTAAAAGTATTATATGCCCTTACGACATTTGGATTTTCCTGCCTGCATGGACCACACCAGCTTGCCCAGAAGTCAACAAGCACGTATTTACCTTTAAAAGATGAAAGAGAAACCTTTTTGCCATCAACATCAGGCATTGTTAATTCCGGCGCCGGTTTACCTGTCCATGAAGTTTGACCCGGTTGCACCTGTTGCTGCACATCAGCTCCCTTCAGCTGATTCTTCAGAAACTGTAAATTTCCATCGGTAGGAAATCTTGCGATAGTTTTAGTAAGCACTGAATCATATTCTTCCCTTGCAAAAGTGCGTGACGCCATACCCAGAGAGAATGCTGCTACCAGCGGATTATCGGCTTTTGAAACATATTGCTTCACATAATTATTCAGCTTTACAAGTGAATTGTTCTTTGAATCTGTTGCTGAAATGATCGCACTATCGTTTGAGCTGGTCATTTTCAAACTGTCAAGTGTTTTAAATGCGTTACCGGTTTCTATGCTTTTTTCACTGTATCCGAAAATAAAATCAGCAAGATCTTTTGAAGCATTAGATCCTGTTACATTGTAAAATCTGTCTTTCTCAGTAAGATTAATTTCAAGGTTAACCGGTCCATCATTGATTACAGGTATCATCGGACCTTTATCAATGGCTACATCATAGATGCCCTGCCTTGTTGCCTGCGCCTCCAGTGTAAACCTGCCATCCTTCTTAACATAATCACTGTCGATCTGAATTGGTGATGCATCATTGCTAAAAGGCACTTCGTATAAAAAGATTTTTATCGAATCATTGTCAAATACTGCCGGGAACAGTCGTTTAAGAGAATCAAGATTCTTCAATACACCCGTTACCTCGATTTTTGATTCTTCTCTTTCTTCCTTGCAGGCAAAAAACGTTACAGCAAGCATTGCAAATAAAATAGTGCGCAATTGCATATTCAGGACTTTAATTTTTGTAATAATATTTCATTGGTAAGTTTCGGATCGGCCTTGCCTCTGGATACCTTTTTGACTTCGCCCACAAATAATCCGATCAAACCTTTTTTACCCTTGCGATATTCAGAAACTTTGTCGGGCATGTTTTTTAAAACCTCGTCTACCCACATGCTAATCTCATTTTCATTGGCATCCTGGATGAGGTTTTTATCCACAGCAATTTCACTCGCCGTTTTTCCAGGGTTTTTAATCATTTCAGGAAATATCGCTGATGATGCTGTGGAAAAGTTCATTTTTCCCTCATCGCTCAGCCTGATGAGGTCAGCAATTGAAAAGGGCCTGAGAGAAAATTCATTTATTCCGATACTATTTTCATTCAGATACGATTTAACCGGGCCAAGCAACCAGTTTGAAGCCGCTTTATAGTTTGATGTGTGTGATATGATCTTTTCAAAATAGTCGGCAGTTTCCTTCTCTTCGCTTAGTACTCTCGCATCATATTCCGGCAATTGGTATTTATTCATGTACAATTGTACTCTTTCTTCGGGCAATGCCGGAATGCTGCTTATTATTTCACTGATAAATGTATCAGTAACCTCAAATGGAACAAGGTCTGGGTCTGCAAAGTACCTGTAATCATTCGCTTCTTCTTTTGTACGCAATGCAAATGTATTTCCGTTAAGTGCATCGAAGCTCCTTGTTTGCTGCATTACTTCGCCACCTGATGACAATATTTCAACAAGGCGTTGTGATTCCCATTCAATCGCCCTTTTTACATTTCTGACCGAGTTAAGATTTTTCACTTCAACTTTGGTACCTAGCCTTTGATCGCCCCTTTTCCTGACCGAAATATTTGCATCACAGCGCATGCTTCCTTCTTCCATATTGCCATCGCATACTTCAAGATACCTTAACAGCTTTCTCAATTCAGTAAGGTATGCGTAGGCGTCCTCCCCGCCTGAAAGACAGGGCTCGGTGACTATCTCAACGAGTGCCACACCTGCACGGTTATAATCCACACACGTAGCTTCCGCATCAACATCATGAAGGCTCTTTCCGGCATCTTCTTCAAGATGGATCCTGTTAAGCTGGATATTTTTTTGAATTCCAGAATGCTTAATTGTTACATATCCGCCCACGCATACAGGGGTAGTATGTTGCGATATCTGGTAACCCTTGGGAAGATCCGGGTAGAAATAATTTTTGCGGGCAAAGTAATTAGAACGGGTAATGTGGCAATGACAGGCTAATCCAAGCTTAATTGCATATTCCACCGCTTTTTTGTTCAGCAATGGTAAAGTGCCAGGATGGCCAAGGGTTATAGGTGATATATTAGTATTCGGTTCACTGCCAAATGCAGTACTGTCACCGCTGAACAATTTGCTGGCAGTTAAGAGCTGTGCATGTACTTCAAGACCTACAACTGTTTCGTACCCCGTTTCCAATGAAGTTTCTGATTTGATTTTTTCTTATTTAAGGGGCCA
>DATLDR010000161.1:0-2405 GCA_035525775.1 Flavitalea sp. | reverse complement strand
AATTGACTTTCTTTTTGGAGCTGGTATAAATCCATATTTCGTAAAATTGGAATCTTTTCCTAAAACCTCATCTTCTTATTATACTTCCATAACACTTTATGGTATAGCATTGAATGTAACGCCCAGATTTTATTTTAAAATAAATCGATCTTTTTCCATTGATCTGAATGCACCTGTCAGAATATATAACCTCCAGAGACAGAAAAATCGTATTGATGATCCGATTCTACCAATTCGTCAACAAAGGAGGCAGGGTATTAACCATCTTTTCTTTGAGCCCGTTTACACCCTTAGACTTGGATTACGATATAGTCTGAACAAATAATTTGATTTAACAAGTGCTTTTATACTAAACGACTCAAATTCCCCGGCGTACATCCATAATTATTCCTGAACAACCTGATAAAAGAACTCGCATCTTCAAAGCCTGTGAGGTGACAAATCTCGCTCACATTCAATCCACCCACTGCAATTAATTTTCGCGAATACTCAAGGCGTTTTTTAACATGATATTGGTGCGGAGCATGACCAAAAAGTTTTTTGAAAGTCCTCTTAAAATGATGTGGCGACAATGATGCAATACGCGATACCTCTTCAACACTGATGTTCCTGTGAAGATTATTGTCAAGGTATTCTTTGCCAATAGTAAGCCTCTTGTATAATTCTTTTCGCGTTGATAATTTTATACTATTGATTTTATTTATTTCAGCATATAATCCCCGGTGAATTTGCAAAAGCCTTATCAATACTCCTGAATACACTGAATCAAGGTCTACGGTTTTCTTCCATCCTAAGTCTTCTTTCATCAGGCGTCTGAGTGACTCAAACGTATTCTTAATGTATGGATCGAATTCATAGGTTTTCTCAAAGAAAGAAATTGGCTGATCAGCAGTCCTGAATGGATCGTCAAGTAATTTATCTTCATTCGTCATGGCTGAATAAAGAATCTCTTCTGCAAAACCAGGCCTGAAAGCGATCAACATCATTTCATTATTTCCGGAACCCTCATATGAAGTTTTATACTGTTGCCCATGATTGATGACAAGATAATTTTCCGGTGTTACCCTGTGCTCATTAGAACCAACTTTAAAATATTGGTCACCTCCGAACATACACCTGATAGATAGCCTGGAAATATGAGTGGCGGTTTCTTCAAGCTTTCTGCTATTCATAAACATTATGCCATTGTCAAGCTTCTCAGCGCTGACATTCTGATGTGAACAATAAATATTTCCCATCAAAAGAGATTGCGCATTGTTGCAATAAGGGCAATAACGTATACCCATTAGAAAATAATTTTTTCCAAGATACCCCGGAAAGATGCACGCACTTGCTTACGAATTCAACAATCGAAATATTAGTCAATGGGGCGACATTAAATAACCTGTTTTAGCCCAATCCGCACATTCGTTAACATTGAGGTTAGTGAAATTTACCCTTTACATACTACTGACGGAATTAAAATAAGTTAATCCCGATTACTCCATAACTATGAAAAACAGAATCGTATATAAATTTCTTTGCATTACCCTTCTCTTTCCATTTCTATGTTACTCCCAGGAGAGGCCACCTGTTCATCAATTTGAAGAAGATGAATATGAAACACAGGATGATCCATATCTTCCTAATGCATACAATAACAAAAAACTTTCTCCTGCATATTTTTTTGATAGTCGTTCCGGGGGAAGAACAAATAATTCTGAGATAATTACACGCCAGGTAAACGTACATACCCTGAGCCAACTAAATTATATGGGCGATGCCGCCAACGAACCAAACATCGCTATCAATCCGGAAAACGAAAACGAAATCGCTATCGGCTGGAGACAATTCGACAATGTCGGCAGTAACTTCCGTCAGGCTGGTTGGGCTTATAGTTCAAATGGTGGACAAACATGGACGTTCCCCGGTTCCATCAGACCCGGTGTATTTCAATCTGATCCTGTACTCGATTACGATAACAATGGTAATTTTTATTACAATGGACTAGCATCTTCCAGCGCCGTCGATTGGCCTTGCTATGTATATAAAAGTAAAAACGGAGGAATGAGCTGGAGCAACGGAGTCTATATTGGCGGAGGTGATAAACAATGGATGACCATCGATCGCAGCGGAGGAATTGGAGAGGGAAATATTTATTCATCCTGGTCTTTCAGTACGAGCGAATGTGCCCCGGGCATCTTCACACGGTCAACCGACGGTGGAAGTAGTTTTGATACCTGCACAATAGTACCTGATGATCCGTGGTCGACTTCACATACTGTTGGAAATAATGGTGAACTATATATTGCCGGTAGAAGCCCTGTAACAGAGGCCGTTAGGGTTGTAAAATCTACGAACGCTCAGGATCCTGAACAAACTGTAAGCTGGCCACAAGTGACTACATGTAATTTGCGTGGATTTAT
>DATLDR010000148.1:0-3942 GCA_035525775.1 Flavitalea sp. | reverse complement strand
TGATCAAACCATGCAAAAGCATCTGCCTGATAAGTGAGTTCCAGTAATGATCGGCCTCATCGTTACCGATACCGAATTCAGGAAGATTGTTATGCTTATACATTGTATTATTTGGTGTTTGCCTTCCGGTAAGAATATTCACAACATAATCAGTTGCAAATCTCTCATCCAGCGCTTTCAGCACTTTCAACACCTTAACCACATTATCTTTTGCTTCAACCTGTTCCCGGGGATTGATGCAGTTGTCGCACGCACCACAATTTTCATTTTCATACTGCTCTCCGAAGTAACCGATAAGAATTTTACGGCGGCATACACCACTTTCTGCGTAAGCAACTGTTTCCGCTATCAACTGCGCACCCACTTCACGTTCACTCAAAGGTTTGTCGCGCATAAGATGGTCCAGTTTAGAAACATCTTTATGTGAATAGTACAGAATGCATTTTCCTTCCAGGCCATCACGTCCTGCACGGCCTGTTTCCTGATAATAATTTTCAATACTCTTCGGTATATTATAATGTATTACAAAGCGTATATCCGGTTTGTCAATGCCCATACCGAATGCAATGGTCGCAACGATCACCTGCACATCTTCGTTCATGAACAGGTCCTGACGCTCGCTTCGCAGCTTGCTGTCAATTCCGGCATGATAGGCAACGGCTTTTATGTCGTTCTGCTGTAACAGCAATGCCAGCTCTTCGGTTGTTTTCCGGTTAGTAGTATAAATAATACCGGTCTTTCCCTTATTCTGGCTGATGAATTTAACGATACTCTTCAACGTCTGCTCTTTTTTGATCTTTGGCTGGATCTCATAATAAAGATTAGGACGGTTGAAAGACGAAATAAAAATTTCCGGATCACGCAGTCCCAGGTTCTTCACTATATCGCTTTGTACTTTCGGAGTAGCAGTTGCAGTTAACGCGATCATTGGAGCAGTATCACTGATCTGTTCTATCATTTCACGAAGCCTTCTGTATTCGGGACGAAAATCATGTCCCCACTCGGAGATACAGTGCGCTTCGTCTACTGCGAAGAAAGAAATTTTCAGATCCCTGAAAAAGTCAAGGTTCTCCTGCTTCGTCAAAGTTTCCGGAGCCACATACAACAACTTGGTTCTTCCTGAAATAAGATCTTCACGTACAGCAGTGATCTGTTTTTTATTCAGAGTTGAATTCAGAAAATGTGCTACATCATCATTGCTGCTGTAACTTCTTACCAGGTCCACCTGATTTTTCATCAGGGCGATAAGAGGGCTGACGATCAGCGCAACACCATCACTTAATATGGCGGGAAGCTGGTAGCAAAGACTTTTGCCACCGCCTGTGGGTTTGATAACGAATGTATCCTGACCAGCAAGCACATTTTTGATGATAGCTTCCTGGTTTCCCTTGAAGGCGTTAAAGCCGAAATGTTCCTGTAATGCTTTTTTAAGTTCTGCAGAAGTTACGGCACCATTGCGTGCCTTTAAACCTTTGGGTGGTACGGTATCTTTTTTTATTGCCGCTGCATTAGCGGGCGTTTTTTTAGTGGCCATTTCTCATAAAGTTTCCTTCCTCACGAATATTAGAGGAACAATATGTGTTCAGAAGTCGGCGAATTTAATCCATTTTCTACTTTCTCTACAAACAGAACTGTTAAAATGCCTTTTTGCAACGACGCTCAATGCAGATGGCTTATCCTAACTTTCATGTAAGTTTGCCCCTATAAATGGAATCAGGTACTCTCTTAGATATAAAACAGGCTGGCTTGCGCACCATTCGCCTTGAGGCTGATGCGATTAACGCAATGCAACACCTGTTAGATGATGATTTTGAAAGAGCTATCAAAACAATTTCTGAATGTGCTGGCAGGCTTGTAATCAGCGGCATTGGTAAAAGCGCCATCATTGCACAGAAAATTGTTGCCACACTTAATTCAACTGGTACACCATCTATTTTTTTGCACGCGGCAGATGCCATACATGGTGATCTTGGCATGATCCAGCAGAACGATGTAGTGATGATCATCAGCAAAAGTGGCGAATCGCCGGAAATTAAAGTATTAGTGCCGCTGATCAGACATTTTGGAAATACACTGATCGCTATGGTCGGCAATATCACATCATACCTCTCAAAACAGTCACATATTATATTAAATACAACAGTTGATCAGGAAGCATGTCCTAATAATCTAGCGCCAACCAGCAGCACAACTGCCCAGCTGGTTATGGGCGATGCTATTGCTGTTGTGCTGATGGAGATGAAAGGCTTTGGCAGCGATGATTTTGCGAAGTTTCATCCTGGCGGCATGCTGGGAAAAAAGCTTTATCTCCGCGTATCTGATTTGTATATTCATAATGAAAGGCCTTCAGTGAATGCAGACGCTACGCTGAAAAAAGTTATTGTAGAGATTTCAAAAAAAAGACTGGGCGCAACAGCAGTTACAGATGATAATAATAGATTGCTTGGAGTAGTAACTGACGGTGATCTGAGAAGAATGCTGGAGAAAAATGAACCACTCGATAAACTAACCGCAAAAGATATCATGAGCGTTAAGCCAAAAACCATATCACCTGAATCACTGGCTGTTGATGCACTTGATCTCATGCGGAAGTTTGATATCACCCAGCTGGTGGTAGCATCAGAGGGAAATTATTATGGAATTATTCACTTGCACGACCTGGTGAGGGAAGGCCTCATTTAGGTTTCAATATAACAAAGAATGAATAAACACCACTATGTAGTAATAATGGCTGGTGGCATCGGCACACGGTTCTGGCCTATGAGCCGAACAAATTTTCCGAAACAGTTTCTCGACATATTGAATACTGGCAAAACGCTAATACAAACCACATTCGACCGGTTTGCCTCATTCATTCCACTGGAAAATATTTATGTGGTCACTTCCGACGAATATGTGAACATTGTAAAAAAGCAGCTTCCCACATTACCGCTTCAAAATATTCTCGCCGAACCATCCAGGAAAAACACTGCACCCTGCATTGCTTATATTTCTTTTAAGCTAAACCAGCTCGATCCGCATTCACTGCTCATTGTTGCACCGGCCGATCACATGATCTCAGATAATATTGCCTTTACAAAGGTTTGCTTTGAAGCTCTTTCATTTGTAAAAAAGCATAATGCCTTTATAACTCTCGGCATCAATCCAACCTATCCAAATACCGGGTACGGCTATATCCAGTACGAACAGCATTCTGTATCGGATAATGTCTATAAAGTGAAAACATTTACTGAAAAGCCAAATCTTGACCTCGCTAAAGCGTTTATTGCCAGCGGCGAGTTCTTATGGAACGCAGGTATATTCGTGTGGCAGGTTAAAAATATTATCATCGCTTTTGAAAAATATCTTCCTGAAGTGTATGATCTTTTCAATTCTCAAAAGGAAAAGTTTAATACATCTGAAGAACACCAGGCACTGCTTGAGATTTATCCTTTTTCCACCAATATATCTATCGACTACGGAATAATGGAGAAAGCAGACAATGTATATGTTATCCCGTCATCTTTCGGATGGAGTGATATAGGAACATGGAACAGCGCCTATGAACACCTTAATAAGGATGTAAATGCCAACGCGAGCACCGGTCAGAATCTCATGTTGATGGATACAAGCAATTGCATTGTGCATGCTCCGGAAAGTAAACTTGTAGTGCTGCAGGGCCTCAAAGATTATATTGTTGTCGATACAGGTGATGTGCTGCTTGTTTGTAAAAAGGAAAAAGAACAGGAAATAAAAGAAATTGTAGGAGATGTGAAGCGGCAAAAAGGCGAGAGGTATCTATGATCCCATTAAACAATATACTTTTTCTTGATATAGAAACTGTTTCCCAGTTCGGGCACTTTGAAGAATTACCGGATACATGGAAGGAATTATGGTCGAAGAAGGCTGAAAATCTTCTGAGGAACAACAGGGATGATCAAACCGCAGAAAGCATCTACGAAC
>DATLDR010000138.1:0-5710 GCA_035525775.1 Flavitalea sp. | reverse complement strand
TGGAAAATAAAAAATACACAAAAAATGCTGATGCAAAGGATTGCTTTTTTCATAAAGTAAGATTAGGTTAAGGTTTAGAAGGCTTTACAACGGCTTCAGACCAGATTTATTTTATCCCCGAATATATGAAGCTGAAGACTATTTCCAGCAGGTAAGCCTTTTTGTATTTGAATTCTATAATTAACTTAATTTGCCCGCTAATAATTATCTGATAATGAATAAGTCATTGTGGCAAAAGTTACAGCCTCATGCTATTGCGGTGGGAATATTTTTTATTATTTCATGCATTTACTGCCTGCCTGCATTCAAGGGGTTGGTGGTAGCTCAACATGATGCGGAAGGATGGAAAGGGATGGCACAGCAATCCATTGAATTCAAAGAAAAGTATGGCTATTATCCATTGTGGACAAATAGTGTTTTCGGAGGAATGCCTACGTTCCAGATAGCCATGGAATCGAGGTATAATATTACAATAGCCTGGCTGCATCATCTGTTCATTTTATTCCTGCCTGAACCTGCAGGTCTGTTTTTTCTTGCATGCATCGGATTTTATATTCTGAGTTTGTCTTTAGGTATCCGAAGCAAAATTGCAATTCTCGGGTCTATCGGATATGCCTTCGCTTCATATAACGCAATCATTGTTTCTGTAGGCCATACCACAAAATTTTCAGCAATGGGGTACACCCCGGCAGTACTTGCAGGTCTTATTCTGCTTACGCAACGCAAATACCTCCTTGGATTTATCGTTACGATGACCTTTACAACATTATTGTTTTACCAGAACCATGTGCAAATAGCCTATTATGCTTTTCTAATGTCAATATGCCTGGCAATTGTATATGTTATCCATTCAGTCAGGGAAAAAAATGTTGCTCATCTTTTAAAAGTAACTGGCCTAGGGGTATTGGCCGGTTTGATAGGAATGCTTTCTTATTCAGTAATGCTTTTGCCCACCTATACTTATTCAAAAGAAACTATGCGGGGCGGGCGATCTGAATTGTCGACCCCGGGTAAAGAAAAAAACAAAACAAAGAACGGCCTTGATAAAGATTATGCGTTTCAATACAGCTATGGTATCACAGAAGTCCTTACTATGGCTGTGCCAAGAATGTATGGAGGCAGCGGGGGAGAAATGCCGGAAGGATCAGAAACAGCAAAAGCTTTTTCAGAGAAGTTAGGCATCAGCGAGGACCAGGCAGAGCAATACGGACAAAGCATGCCAGCCTATTGGGGTCCGCAGCCTTTAACTTCAGGAGCAGTATATTTCGGTGCAGCGATGTGTGTACTGTTTATTTTCGGATGCGTATTTTACAGGGGTTGGCACACCCGGTGGATCATTGCTGCTACAATTCTGGGAATAATGCTTGCCTGGGGAAGGAATTTCAGTGTATTCAATTATTTTCTGTTCGATCATTTACCATTCTATAATAAATTCAGAGCCCCCTCTATGGCCATGGTGATACCTCAGCTCACTGTGCCATTATTAGCGGCCCTGGGGCTTAACCAGTTGCTAGAAACAAAATGGGATAACACTGAATTGATGAAAAAATTCAGGCAGGCGTCTGTCATTACAGGAATATTCGTTGCTGTACTGATTGCGCTTTATTTTATGCTGGACTATAAAAGCTCCAACGACAATACCATCCGTGACAATCTTACTGCAAGCCTTACACAGCAAATGTCACCAACAGGCCAACCTTCACCGGATGTGCAGCAACGTGCAAATGATTTCGGCCGCTCAGTGCTTAATGCATTAAAAAAAGACAGGCAGGCCTTATTTGGCAAGGACCTTTTCCGGTCACTCATATTCATGGCAATTGCCTGGGGACTTTTATACTTATATAGCAAAGATAAAATTAAAGCAGGCGTACTGGTAACCGCTGTAGCAGTGGTGGTGTTTATAGATCTGATAGGTGTTGACCTCCGTTATCTTGACAACGAAAAATATGTTGATAAGGAATCATTCAATGACTACTTTACTCCTACAGCGGCTGATCTCGAAATAAAAAAAGATACAGGATATTACAGGGTTTTTAATCCATCCGATGGCGATCCGTTTCAGTTATCCGGCGCAACATCACGCACATCTTATCTCCACAATAATGTAGGTGGATACCATCCTGCAAAACTTGCTTTGTATAATGACCTACTCCAACAGATAGGACGGGGTAATATGGCGGTATTAAATATGCTTAATACCAAATATTTAATTCTTGCCAACCCTTCAACGCATCAGCCCGCGGTACGTCCCAACCCGGAAGCATTAGGACATGGCTGGTTTGTGACAGCCATAAAATATGTGAACAATGCGGATGAAGAGATTAAGGCGATAGAACAATTTAATCCTGCTGATACTGCAATAGCCGACAAGAGGGAACAATCAAAATTGGTTTTCCCTCCACAGAAAGATTCATCTTCCAGGATAACTTTGATAGAAAACAGGAATGATGTTATCTCGTACAAGTCATCCTCAAAAGCAAATGGCATTGCTGTATTCAGCGAAGTGTATTATCCATATGGATGGAAAGCAACAATAGACGGAAAAGAAACTCCCATAGCACGTGTGAATTATGTTTTGCGTGCATTGTCCGTTCCAGCGGGTGACCATACAATTGAATTCAGATTTGAACCATCTTCTTTTCTTATTGGCGACAGGATATCTCTGATCGTTGGCATTCTTTCTATACTGATCGTTTTATATGGCATTTACTATTTCTGGAAAGAGTATAAAGATGGAAAGATTTCTACCGTATGAAGATGACCTTGGCCTGGTAATCAATTCAGCCGCTACTGAGTTGTATAACAAGCTGCGACAGATAGATCCTGACAAACTGGGAATGCCGGATTATTGTCTCCATTATTTTAAAACCAGTCATTCAAAACGATTATTCTTCAGCACTGAAACAAGTGCACATATATTATACAGGTCTGTTAAAATAACCGGTAAAACACCGCGCGATTTAATAATGATGGACTATGGCGCCGGCGTCGGTACTTTATTTCTGCTGGCAAAAATGATCGGTTGCCAACAGGTGATTTACAGCGATCACCTGGAAGACTGGCGAAAAAGTGCAGAGCTCATTGCAAATGCTATCAATGTACATATTGACCAATATATAGTTGGTGATATTGTAGATTGTCTTGCACGGCTCGATAACTTAAATATTCAGTGTAATGTGATCACATCCCGAAATGTTATAGAACATATTTATAAGCTGGATGAATTCTATTCATCTTTATATATTAAACAACCGCACGCGATAATTTTTTCCTCAACCACCGCAAATAAAAAAAATCCCGCAGCTTCTATCAAGCATAAGTTATGGCACAGGAAATGGGAAAAGATATTCAGAGGTAAAAGGCTTGTGATGATCGAAAGACAATCACCCGGAATGGTAACTTACAGAAAACAGATACTGGCAAAGGCTACGAGAGGACTTGCAACAGAAGAATTGCAGCAAGCCATTGATGAATTCAGAAAATCAGGCAACCTGCCTGATTCCAGCAGATTCGGCAGCAATACCTGTGATCCTGCCAATGGTGTTTGGGCAGAAAATCTGCTCAGCATGAAAACATACAGGAAACTGATTGACGAAAACAAGTATGCGGTTAGTTTTGCGCCAGGCTTCTGGGATACACACTATAAAAATAAAATAATGAACACTGTCGCAGGGAAATTGAACAGCATTATCGCAAAGGGAGGCAGTTTAGCTTTAACACTTGCGCCATTTATTTATGTTATTGCGAGGCCAAAAAATGCCGCATGAGCAACACAAGCAGAGTTGATAAGGACCTCTTCAGAGATGAGCACTATCTCGGTAAACCTGCAGATGATCAGGATATAATCATCAACAGGCGAATTAATATATTAGAGCGTTATCCCGAATTTTTTGGCACTACGCTAAGTTGTATAGAGGCAGGTAGCGGCAGTGGAACCACCATTACGCGAATTGCAAACCGTTTCAGGAAAACACTGGGCATTGATATTGTAGATTATGCGGTTGAATTTGCGAAGCAGAAACAAAAAAATGGCGCCACAAATTGTGAATTTGGAAAAATAGATCTTGAAAAAGAAAATATCAATGAGCAGTTCGACAGGTTGATAAGCTTTGAAGTAATTGAACACTTAAGAACCGAAGACAGCGTTGCTGCATATTACAATGTACTCAAAGACGGGGGAATGGCAGCAATTACTGTACCCAACAAATGGTGGATATTTGAAACACACGGCGCACGGCTTCCTTTACTTACGTGGAACCGAGTTCCTTTTTTTTCATGGCTGCCAAAAGCCATTCACGAGCGGTACGCAAATGCCAGGATATACACTGCAGAACGAATAGTGAAACTACTCGAAAAGCATAAATTTACGGTTATCGATCATTGTTATATAACGGCTCCAATGGATGTGCTGAAAGAAGGAGCATTGAAGAGATTTCTCGTTAATACTGTTTTCAGAGGCGACAGAACAAAAATACCTCTTTTGTCTACTTCAATATTTGTGATAGCTCAAAAGAATGTAACGCATGCATAGTTTACGATTTCGCATATTGAGCATCATACCGTATAAAATTTTACCTGCAAAGCTCGGAGGAGAAAAAGGTATAGCTGTATTCAATGAATATCTTGCAAAAAATGCGGATCTTATCGGTATATCAACCATCAACAATGACCCTGCACTTGCTAAAGGTTACCGGTTGTTGAACATATTATCCAACAACCGGTCGCGTTACATGAATTTATTCCTCATCACCCATATAAAAAAAATAATTCGAAAACAGAATGTTACGCATCTTATCACTGAGCATCCTTATTACGGATGGCTTGCTTCCATCCTCAGAAAGGCTACGGGCGTAACGTGGATCGTTCACTCGCATAATATTGAATACATGCGTTCAATGTCTATCGGACGCTGGTGGTGGAAAGCATTGAAGGCATATGAATCATGGGCTTACAAAAACGCAGATAAGGTATTTTTTATTTCTGATGATGACAGGAAACATGCCATAGAATATCTCGGCGTCAATCCTGCTAAATCACTCACAGTAACTTATGGAATTGAACAGGACAGTATACCTCCTGATCGAGAGGAATGTAAAAAAATAATCAGGGAAAAATATTCTATTAGCGGCCATCACAAAATTCTGTTATTCAATGGTGCGCTGTATCATTCCACCAATTACGATGCGCTGAGCATCATTCTTGAAAAGATCAATCCTTTATTGATAGGGGCCAATACATTTTTGTATAAGATCATTGTTTGCGGCAAAGGATTGCCTGGTGTATTCAATGAACTTAAAGATTATACTGATAAAAATATTATCTACGCTGGATTTGTAGATGACATATCCATGTACTTTAAAGCTGCTGATATATTCCTTAACCCCATCTCGAGCGGTGGTGGCGTTAAGACGAAAGCAATAGAAGCGATTGCCATGGATTGTACAGTTATATCAACAAGACTTGGCGCTATGGGTATTAAAAAAGAAGTATGTGGAAATAAGATCAAAGTTGTTAATGAAGGTGAATGGGAATTATTCCGCGATCTGATCATTTCATCATCAAATGAAAATGACCATACTCCTGAAGACTTTTTTAAATATTACAACTGGAACAAAATAATTGACAGGGCGATGAATTTTATTTCTCACAGCGACAAAGAATTAAAGGACTTTATAAAAGAAAGGCCGGTTTGATATTATAGTGGTAAAAT
>DATLDR010000135.1:0-5539 GCA_035525775.1 Flavitalea sp. | reverse complement strand
CTGCAAGACGCAATGCCTGGATCTCTGCTCCTCCGCTTGGGAGTGGCGGTAATGACTGAACAATCATTACTACACTTTTTTCATTAAGGCTTTGCGTAAAGCTGGTATGCATCGTGTAAGGTTATTCCCTGGATGTTATTTTGTTTGCAGTATATAAAGAAGTTTTCCAATTGACTCAGATACGCGGCGGCATCTGATTCTGAATGAGCGTATGGGCTAAGCCCTGGCATCACCTCTACATTGTGAAACATCATATTATAAACGATATTATCATTTTCAGAATATTTATGCGAAAATTCGTCGATCAGAGAAATGAAATCAGTTAAATCAGAAAAAACAGGCCTGAGCCACACAGGGCGTCTGCGTTCAATCTTATGCCTCATGCCGAGGTATGTTCTTTTTAATTCTGAAAACAGAGATACTTTTCTATTGGCAATTGTTACCGGTATTTCCAGTATTCGGCCATTCTTATCAGCTTCAAGCAACGTAAGTTCTTTCACACGATAAGGCTGATCAGGAGCGTGGGAATAATCTACGGGACGTTCACGTGTTTTATCATTCCAGTTTACATGAGGGGTAACACTTGTGTCAACTTTGTAGCCAAGTTTATCAAGGCTTTCTATTGTATTGGTTCCTGCACTGAACCGGCCTGCCCTGAAACTCACCGGTAAATAGCCGAATTGTTGTGTGAAAAGTTCAGTAATATTTTTAATTTTGGCATATTCTATTTCAGGAGGATAATAACAGCAATTGGCTTCTCCCTTTTTGCCTGCATAGTTCCATTCTGTTTTCGCGGGTTCAATGAATTCAGGATGCAGATGGGTACCCAGTTCAAACCTGCCCTTTAAATTTTTCAGAATTTCACAACAACGCTTATCTTCCAGCACTACATTATTAATAAGGTAAGTAGGAGAATAATTATATTTTATAAAAAGAGGTTGAAGTCGTTTAGCAATGCCTTCATGAACTCCCCGAAATGTAAGCGGTGAAGAATATGTCCAATTAGCCGAGCAGTCGGGTTCAACATCTATTGTAATAACAAGATACTTATTCATAATTTCATCCTGTCTGTTGACTTCATCTTTTGTATCCACAAGCAGAGGTTAAAAATGAACCATACATCAGTAAAATAATTGTTTTTTGCTGAATAGAAATTATTAATGATTTTCTGATATGGAGCCGGATCTAATCCTGCAGTTAAAAGATTATCGGATGTAACAGCCGACATCACAAGATCCTTCCAGTATTGTTTCAACCATTTGTTCAATGGAAAATTAAACCCTTTTTTTGGTCTGCCGGTATCATAATGTGGAGCAAGGATGTGCAGTAGATTTTTCAGCGGAGCCTTTGAGGAAAAACGTTCAGTTGATTTTTCAGAAAGCGGTAATGACAATGCATATTCCAGCACTTCATTATCGAGATAAGGTACGCGGACCTCAAGGCTGCTTGCCATACTCGATCTGTCCACTTTATACAACATAGCATCTGACAGATATGTTTTAATGTCGAGAATTGCAGGAAGATCATTGCGTGTGGTAATTGCCTCTACTCCCTGCAGTGCCCACATCCGGTTGTTTACGATATGATCAGTGATGTTAAACCGCAATCCAGAAGGAAGAAAAAAGTTGAAATGCCTTTTGACAGGATCCTTTTCAAGCAGAAATCGAAGGTTATTTGAAAAAGGGCTTACAGGAAGAATTTTAGTTACTTCCCGGGCCAGGCCTGAAGCTAATGGAGTGTTGCTGATCGTTGTAAACTTTTGCCATCGCCGGTAACGATCATATCCCCAGAATAATTCATCAGCCCCATCACCAGATATAGCCACTGTTACATATTCCTTTGCTTTTTTTGAGATCGCCCAGTTTAAAACAGCAGTGGGATCGCCGAATGGTTCGTCGTAAAAATTATAAAGTTCAGCAAGCTGATGTTGAATGAAGGATGGATTAATACGAATATTGTTGGTGTGAAGATGTGGGTTATTAAATCCTTCTATATATTCCTTCGCATCTTTACTTTCATCAGATGAAGTTTGTTCTTCAAATTGAACAGTGAAAAAATTCACATCATTTGACAATGAAAAATATTTATGTACCAGTGCCGCAAGTAACGATGAGTCGACTCCCGAGCTTAAAAAAAGACCAAGTGGTACATCAGCATGCAATTGCCTTTCAAGACTGTTTTTAAGAATGATTTCAAGATCTTTTTTTTGATGCGTGTTTTTTTGAACAAATTGGTATGCGTCCCAAAAGCAGTGAAGTTTAACCCCCATGCCGTCAATATTGCCGAGGATGCAATAACCCGGAGGCAGTTTGTTGATACCTTCAACGATAGTAAAAGGAGTTGGTACATACTGCATCCAAAGAAACATTTCAGCTGACTTTTTAGATACCGCATACTTTTGATCTGATAGTTTTATAACAGAATCTAATTCGGATGCATAAATAAAAGTATCGTTGATATGCCTGTAATATAGTGGCTTAATTCCCAGCCTGTCTCTCGCCACAATAAATTTTCTTTCTATTTTATCAAGCCAGAAAAACGAGAACATGCCATTTAGCCGTGGAAGCAATTCAATTCCCCATTCCCGCAATGCATGAAAAAGTACCTCTGTATCGGAAGTAGTACGAAAAATTACATTTTTTGCCCGAAGCTCTTCTTTGAACTCGAGGTAATTATAGATTTCACCATTAAATACAAGCACGAACCTGTCATCTTCAAAGGGTTGGTCAGACCTTTTATCAAGATCTATTATAGCAAGACGATTGAAGAAGATTGCGGTGTTCCCCTCTTCAGCTTCATGAAAATCATTATCATATATGCGCAGGCCGCAGCTATCGGGGCCACGAAAAGATACAGTGCCGCTTATTTTTTTTAACCGGTTTGTATTTAAAAGTTTTTCGCTGTTGATTATACCTCCAAAACCACACATCGATGTTATTTTTTTCTGCTTCTATGATACAGTTTCTGCGCTATCTGATATAATTTATGTTGCATTGGATTAAATATAAAATACATTTTTTTGGGGTAGAATGTAAAATCTCCGCCAAATCCCTTCTTGAACCGGTTGATAAAAAAAACCTGGTCTGTTTCATTAACAAAGTGATTGTAGCCCCACAAGTCGAAATTGATAAAACCGTTTTGTTTTGATATGCACATAGCTTGCCAGATGGCAAGATGAAGAACAGGGATATTTCTACACGCGGGATCTGCTGCGCCTTTGAAATATCTGACCGTTTTATTTTGGTATATAATAACAATACCACCTAATACAGTTCCTGATGCATCCTTAACAAACAAAAATTTACCATTCCCATGCAAATTAAAAAAAGACCGGATTTTATTCAGGTAAGCTGATGACCCTTGATCATCCTCTTTAAGTCCCCGCCCGCGGTGCATTTTAATATATACTTCAATAAAACTCCTGAAATCATCTTCTGTATAATCGTCAGTAACCGTAACACTGGATTTTTGTACTTTTTTTATATCGCTCCTGTGCCCTTTAGACATATTACGAAGTAACTGATCCTCATCTGCAGAAAGATCTACTACTATCGAGGACCAATTATTTCTGTCGTATAAAGATATTACAGGAAGGTTCTTATTGATTTTGTATTCTATGTAATCAGAATTACTTCCTGTAGGAAGTGCCAGTTGAATGGTGAGCGAAGTGAATCTATTTGATTTATAATACTCGTAGATCTGGCCTATTGACGCAATTAACATGTCCGGATTTTTGAATAGTGGCCCGAAATCAATACTTGCATTTTTTATTCCTAACTTTTTGGTTTCTGTTATTACAGCCGAACAAACTATACGATCTTCTTCCCGCCCGATAAAAAAACAATTATTTTTGTGCGATTCTATTGAAAGCCGCCATTGCGGATGTTGCTCGATCGTAACAATTTCGCACGATGAATAAAATTCACCCAATTCATTTATTTCTTCGTCGGAAAGCGAGTATTTGAATGTTGATTTCATCCTTTAAATCTTCTGAAATACAAAGTGGTTATAAGGTGAAATATATTTGTTGAATAGCAAATTATTCGAGTTTCTGAAACCGATAATTTCCTTTAATTCAAATCCCTTGTTTACTACCTGGTTAGCACAATACGAAGGTGAGGAGTAGAAAGTATACATCCCGAGATCATATATATACGCTTTATTATAGAAAGCCCTGATTGTATTTTTCATTAGCCATAAGCATCTTCCCTTGAGATAATAAGGTGAAAAGTGAAGAGATTTAATGTTATGGCCGGAGAAAATAAAATATCCACCCTGTTTTATCACACGTGCACATTCTGAAATTGCTTTTATTCTTTGTGTTTCCGGATAAGCATAATCCAGTCCGTTATGTGATATAAGTATATTGTCGACCGATGCATCATATTCTTGTATGTCGCAGTAGTTACCTGTTTCAAAACGGATTGAAGGAAATCTTGTTCGTGCAATTTCTATTAGTTTGTCTGACAGATCTACTCCTTTTACCTGGTAGCCCAATTCATTTAATCTCAGCGTAGTTCTACCTGCTCCACAAGCGAGATCAAGTATAAACTTATCTTTACTGAAATATTTTTCGAACAGGTATCTTTCATTTGGATATAGTCCATAATGAGAATATTTTTCGATAGCTTCTTCAGTTCTGTATGCCTCTGCATTTATTTGAGCCTCGTTGTTCATTCTTTTCTTTTTTCGCCTATATAAAGCAGATGAGGGGCTTTATAATTAGTCTGCAGCATTTTTTTGAAGCTGTTTCTTATTTTATATGCAAAACCATTTGTGCCAAATTGATAAAAATCAGTTGCATCACAGAAAATGGTCGTGAATCCATTTGAATTGATGATTGATGTAAGTGATTCTTTCGAAAAAGAACGAACGTGTTGAACACGATGAAAAACTCCTCCGCAATCCGGGCAGATCACATGCTGTTCCGGAAGATTTTCTTTGTTAGGAGTGGTAACAATGAATTTACCGCCTGGTTTAAGTATACGCTGTACCTCATTAATAGTGGGCAGCAGATAATCATCTGTAAAATGTTCAATTGCCTCGATAAGGAACACTATGTCGAATTCGTTGTCATGATATCCTGATGGGAATCGCTCAACAAGTGAGCATTCTTTGAAATTGGTTTCGTCTTTAAATAAGTTATTGATATTCGTTACTGTTTCCAATGAAAAATCACACGCATATAATTCGAGAGATTTATTTTTAAGGAGGTATTCGGTAAAATGTCCTTTTCCGATACCATAATCAAGAACTTTACCTTTCAATGGAAAATAAGTATTCACAAGACGTATAATCCCTTTTCCAACAGTTTTTGAGAACCATAAGTTTTCAAATGAGCGGTAATTATTGAAAAAATCCCAAAACCTTTTTACTTTTGCATCAGTCCACTGAACCTCATGTATTTTAAATTCCATTTTAAAATTTTATTGACGTTTACGTTTATTTAAGTTTTGCAGAAAAACTTTTTATCTGGTTCATGATCTCCTGATTCAGATGCAATATCTGGTTAATAATCACCAGGACCACTGCGTGTACC
>DATLDR010000128.1:0-4750 GCA_035525775.1 Flavitalea sp. | reverse complement strand
AACCCATGCGATTGCGGGCATGGGTTTGCGTTTGTATTGTAAGATGTACTATTCTTCCGATTGAAAAGCTATTTCCTGCACTACCTGCTGGCCGCCTTTCTGTTTCATGTAAAGCTTTGTTCTGAAATTTCCGTTTCTTGTTTGCAGCAACCCAATGCAAAACTGGGATCCTGCATTTTCACCTTTATGTTTCACCACAAAATTCTTCACTTCATTACTGGCGAAGAAATCTTTAAGTATCATCTCTGCCTGGTTCCTGCTGAAGTTGTCGCTTTTGTTTGGAAGTGATATGTCTACCCGGTTATCAAAATATTTAGCCAGCTGGCTGGCATTGCCGGTGCGTAATGCAGCAAGCACCTCATCTATATTATAGGAAACAGAAAAAGACGACAATAAAATTCCTAAGCAGATTATCAGGTAATGCAACCTTGAGAAAGATCGGAGATTGATCATACATGCAAATTTGCGAAAAACATGCCAAACTGTACATTACAATGTAATTACCTTTGCATCTGTTAAAAACTGTTAATAAGTAAGTCATTATGTCAAAAAAGACAATGCTCGTGATCATGGATGGCTGGGGCCTTGGAAAAGTTAAATCAGCTGACGCCATCCAGAATGCGAAAGTTCCGTTTGTAACTTCGCTTTATTCGAAGTACTCCAATACTACGTTAATTACTTGTGGTGAAGCGGTGGGCCTTCCTGAAGGACAAATGGGAAATTCGGAAGTAGGTCACCTCAACCTTGGTGCGGGCAGAATCGTTTACCAGGAACTTCAGCGGATAAACGTTGCAATAAGAGATGGCAGCTTTGCAATAAATTCTGCCTTACTGAAGGCTGTGCGCACAGCTAAAGAAAGTAACAGAACATTGCACCTGATGGGACTTGTAAGCGATGGCGGAGTGCATTCTCATATCAATCATCTCAAAGCAATACTGGATGTATGCAAAAATGAAGGATTGAATAATGTAGCCATACATGCTTTTACTGACGGGCGCGATACAGATCCCAAAAGCGGATTGAAATTTATTCGTGAACTTGAAGAGCACATCAAAAAAACTACCGGCAAAATTGCAACAATCAGCGGACGTTATTTTGCCATGGACCGAGACAAACGCTGGGAGCGCGTAAAGCTCACATACCAGGCGCTCGCTATGGGCATCGGAGAACATTCAACAGATGCCGTAACAGCAATTTCAAATTCTTATGAACATAATATTACTGATGAGTTTATAAAACCCATTGTAATTGCGAAAGAAGGTGAAGCTCCTGTAATCATTAAAGACGGCGACTCGGTGATCTCATTCAATTTCCGCACAGACAGGCCAAGAGAAATTACCCAGGTGCTTACTCAAACTAATATGCCGGAATTTGACATGAAGAAACTCGCTGTTCATTACACTACAATGACGGAGTACGATAAAACATACACGAATGTTGATGTGATCTTCGAAACAGACAATCTCAATAACACAATTGGCGAAGTGATGCAGCGGAACAATAAGAAACAAATTCGTATTGCTGAAACCGAAAAATATCCTCACGTAACATTTTTCTTTAATGGTGGAAGAGAAATTCCATTTGAAGAAGAAGAAAGAATTATGATCCCTTCTCCAAAAGTTGCTACATACGATCTTCAGCCTGAAATGAGTGCCATTGAAATGACGGATGCAATTTTACCGGAGATTGAAAAAGAATCAGCCGATTTTATAGTTCTCAATTATGCCAACGCCGACATGGTTGGACACACAGGAATATTTGCAGCAGCAATAAAGGCAGTTGAAACTGTTGATGCATGTGTGAACAGACTTGTAACTGCAGCACTCGCTCACGGTTATACTGTTTTCCTTACTGCCGACCATGGCAATGCAGATTATATGATCAATGAAGATGGAAGTCCAAATACAGCGCATACACTTAACCCGGTGCCATTGTTCATAATTGATAAGGAATGGAAAGGAACAGTAAAGCCAGGAAAACTTGGCGACATTGCCCCTACCATCCTTGCTTTGATGGGCCTTCCAGTGCCAGCGGAAATGACTGGAGAAATACTGATCTGACTTAGCTTTCACCTATAATATTTTGTTTACAATGCAGCTTTTGGTTAGGGAAATTGTCTAAATTACAGGGCAACCAACGGCGAATTCATGACGGAAGAAGCCATTTTATCCGGGTGTTTACAAAACGATGCGGGGGCTCAAAGAGAACTATACACAAAGTATAGCCCTAAGATGCTGTCTGTTTGTTACAGGTTTGCCCACAACCGAGAAGACGCAGAAGACATGTTACAGGAAGGTTTCATCAAGGTTTACTCCCAGGTGCATACTTTCCAGAATAAAGGTGCCTTTGAAGGTTGGATCAGGAGAATTATGGTGCACACCTGCATCAATCACCTGAAAAAGAATAAAAAGTTCAATGAAAGCGTAGACATTATCTATGCAAATGGAGTACAGGTTAGAGAGGAATCAGTTCCATCAATTGTACAGGCAAAGCAGATTGTTGAGTGCATAAGGTTATTGTCATTGGGATACAGAACAGTACTGAACCTGTATGCCATTGAAGGTTATTCGCATAAAGAAATTTCGGAGATGCTTGATGTTGAAGAAAGCACAAGCCGCTCTCAATATACCCGGGCCAAGCAGATGCTGGAAGATATTCTGATAAGAAAAAGTATCATTCAGCCTGCAAGGGCTAAAAACGGCTGGCTCGGCCTTGCAGCTACAGGTCAATAACAATAAACCACATATCCTTTGAATTGAATTATACCGTACAAACCAATCATTGATGGAGAATAAATTCTACCATACTGACTTTGAGGAATTGATTAAAGAAAAAGTGGATCAATATAAGATGTACCCTTCAGACAGAGTATGGAAACGCATTGATCGCGCCATCCGCTCAAGAAGAAAATGGTACTGGTCCGGGTTTGTTTTACTGCTTTCAGGCATCAGTTATCTCGCCGTTAACGAATTAATGTCTCCCGCTGCACTTATTCCTGTCCGGAAAAATATTACATCTCAGCCACAGCAACCTGAGGTTACGCCCCAGCAGCTCAATCCTTTGGCAAACAGCGTAATTAAAAATGAAGCACCTTCACTGCCATCCGGCGATGACATCATATCAGATTTTTCAGTCGAGGATAATGGCAATGTGACTGCGGCTTTTGAAATACCTCTCAGATTAATACCAGGTACAGGTAATGTAGATCGCTATGACAAGGCATCAGTTCTCATCAGCGGCCTGGCTCCTCTGAACAAGCACGAACAGTATAATTTTGAATTAAGCTGGCCAAACAGAGACGATAATGTATTAACACCGGCAGATCAGCAGGTACCACAGCAAAGCGGAAACGTCATTTTACATCCGCTGGAACAGCCAGCAGAAAAAGTAAAAATCAACTGGTTGGTCGAAAACGCGTCGTTTAGGATCCCAGAAGGAAAAACAAAACGTATAAGCTGGCAGCTTGCATTTTCTCCGACAGTTAATTACCGTAAACTTTCAGGTACAAGAATGGCAAAAAATTATATTGCCACATCAACGAATATTCCGCTCGCATTACGCCTCGATGGCAATATCGGAAATCTTGTTAATCATAAGCCTGCGCTTGGCTTTGAACTTGGTACACATGGTCACATGAAGCTGAATAACAGGTTTACTCTTAAAGGAGGTCTTCAATTCAATTACTCCAAGTACGACATCAGGGCATTCAGTATTCCGGCAGAATTTACTACCATTGCGCTCAACAGCCAGACTGGCAACAGCACGCTGGTCAGTGTAAGCGACATCCGCAATTTTGGAGGAAATGCTCCCGAAGACCTGAAGAACCAATACTTCCAGGTTGCGGTTCCGGTGGGCCTCGAATTCAGGATCTTCGGAAATGAAAGGCTGCAGCTTAATATTGCAGGCACCATCCAGCCTGCATATTTAATTAACAGCAACACTTACCTGATAACAACTGACTTTAAAAATTATGCTAAAGAACCGTCACTGGTAAGAAAATGGAATGTAAACACCGGAGCAGAAGCCTTCATTGCTTATGAAAGAGGGGGCGTCAAGTGGCAAGTGGGCCCGCAATTCCGTTATCAGTTGCTTTCCAGCTATAAGAAAGAATATCCCATTAAAGAATACCTGATGGAATACGGTATCAAGGTAGGGATAACCAAGACTATCCGCTAATCACTCATGAATCGGATCGATTGATGCGAAAGGCCGCTGTATAGAACAGCGGCTTTTTATATGAATCCTCCATTATGATTAATTTTGCAAATGAACCGTCCATTCCTGATGTCTGCGGTGATCGTTCTGTTTGTATCGTCATGCGGAGAGAAAAACCAGCCGGTCCAAAATGTAACTGAATCTGCTGCAACAACCAGTGGCGACACTTCAAAAGCAGAGACGCGTTATTTTCCCGTTTATGAATTTATTAGTAATGAAACTGAATATGTTGATTCAACTCCGGTTGGCATTATGAAGTATAGCACAATAGGAAAAGTGAAGGATTCAGGATATATACCGCTTGAAGAATTTCATACTTTGGTAGCACAATTTCATCTGCCCGAATTAAAAGAACCGCTGTTCAGTAAAAAGTTTAATGAAATTTCATTCGTGGATAAAAGCAATGGACATGCTACATTTTTCTATACTGCACGTGATACAGGCATACAACTGAAAAGGATAGATATAGTAACAGCGAGGGGTGAAGTTTATGATGAGGTAAAAAGTTTATATATAGAAAAGAACATTTATAACG
>DATLDR010000113.1:0-8853 GCA_035525775.1 Flavitalea sp. | reverse complement strand
AATTGCCTTACAAAAGGCAGAGAGCTGCTAATACAACCTTAAAGCGTTAACTCCCATCTATATTTCTATTAATTTTGTATGCAAATGCAATTGCAATTCTTCAAATACCAGGGAACAGGAAACGACTTCGTCATTCTTGATAACAGAACAGGAAAATATTCATCCCTTAATACAACCCAGATCAGGTTTTTATGTGACAGACGCTTTGGTATCGGAGCAGATGGACTCATGCTTTTGAACAGAAGGTCGGGCTATGATTTTGAAATGAAATATTATAATGCCGACGGCCATGAAAGCTCCATGTGCGGCAATGGTGGCCGATGCCTCGTAAAATTCGCTTACCATCTGGGGATCCATAAAAACACGTATTCTTTCACAGCGATCGATGGAGATCATGAAGCAGAAATTGACCTCGATGGAACAGTAAGCCTGAAAATGTGCGACGTTGATACTATCCGTCATATTAATGGCGACTACATTCTCGACACAGGATCCCCTCACTATATAAAAATGGTGAACGGACTCGAAAAGATAGACGTGTTTAAAAACGGCAGAACCATCCGTAACAGCGACCTCTTCAAAAAAGAAGGGATCAATGTAAATTTTGTGGAACAGCTAACAGATGATGAAATTGCAGTGAGAACTTACGAAAGAGGTGTTGAAGATGAAACGCTCTCCTGTGGCACCGGTGTTACAGCTGCGGCCATAGCCTGCTATCATAATGAAACCGGTTTCAACGATGTAATGGTGAATACCAAAGGCGGGAAGCTGAATGTGGAGTACGACAGGGTTGATGATGACTCATATAAAAACATCTGGCTGTCTGGCCCCGCTGAAAAAGTATTCGAAGGAGACATGGAACTGGAAGAAAGTTAACAGTGCCCACTGCGTTTAAACTGCCTGTTGCAAACTGGGAACTGAAAACTATCTTTGCGCCGCCCCATGATACAATACTTCAAAAATATAGACTATAAAACGGTTGCTATTACCAGGCCCGAAAATGGTTCCTGGGTAAATATCATTCCACCTCTTAAACAGGAAGAATTCTCCGAGCTTTCCATCTCTCTTGAAATTCCATTGGACTTCCTTACCGACTCACTCGACATAGATGAGCGTAGCCGTTTTGAAGAAGAAGATAACGTTAAGCTCGTAGTGATAAAAACACCAACGGAGAATAATTCATTCAATGAAAGTGATGCATATTATATTACCATTCCGATCTGCATCATCCTTACGCATAACCAGATCATTACCGTAAATTCTTTTGATAATGGAGCGATCAAAAAATTTCTAAGCACTTTCCAGAACAGGAACACCGATAAAAAGAACATGATGGTGCTTAAAATTTTTGAAAAGATCATCCAGGCTTACATGGAATCTCTCAAAGAAATTAATGTAAGAAGGAATGTTCTGGAGCAAAAACTGTATGCGGCCAACAGGAACGAGCAATTACTGCAACTGATGCGTATTCAAAAAAGTCTCGTATACTTTGTTACAGCTCTGCGTTCAAATGAAATGCTGCTGATGAAAATCGAGAGAACCAACTTCCTCGGATTGAATGAAGATGAAAAAGAAATACTTCATGACCTTATAGTTGACAATTCTCAGGCGCTTGAAATGGCTAACATCTATACCAATATATTAAGCAGCACCCTTGATGCATTTGCCAGCATAATCGCCAACAATCAGAATGAAGTGCTGAAGCGGCTTTCGGTAATAACAATAGTACTCACGTTTCCTGTTCTGGTTGCAAGTATTTATGGTATGAACGTACCAATACCTTATTCAAATTCTCCTTATGCATTTTATATACCGGTGTCGCTGTCGCTTGTTATTTCCCTGATAATCGGCTGGTTCTTCCTCAGAAAGAAAATCTTTTAGCATGTTCAATATCCGTGTGTACGGCATCATGATCAATGAACAGCAACAGTTGCTGGTAAGTGATGAATACATAAGAGGATCTTATTACACAAAATTTCCAGGTGGCGGACTCGAGTTCGGAGAAGGAACACGCGATTGCCTGAAAAGGGAATTCATGGAAGAAATGGGACTGAATGTTGAAGTTGGAGATCATATATATACAACCGATTTTTTTCAGATAAGCGCTTTCAATCCTGAGCATCAGATCATCTCCATATATTATTTCGCGAAAGCACTTGAACCCATTACATGTTCAATCCGTACATCTGTTTTTGATTTTGACAACAATCAGTTGGAGGTGTATGCGAAAACGGGTGAAACAGAAACTTTCCGCTTCATTGACCTGGATAAGCTGACGCCTGATTCTGTTACACTGCCTATTGATAAGACAGTCGTAAATATGCTGTTGAATGATTTTTCAAAAACATTTGTTAAGGGCTAAACACACGGCTTTAGTTGCCTGTTTACCTGCATAATGTTACCTTTGACACCTAAAAAACTGAACATGTCGACAATCGCAAGATCTAATATTGATTTCAAGCTTCCGTATAAGGTTGCAGATATAAAACTGGCTGAATGGGGACGTAAAGAAATCCGCCTCGCAGAAGCTGAAATGCCCGGATTAATGTCACTAAGAACTGAATACGGTCCAACGCAACCATTGAAAGGTGCGCGCATAGCGGGTTGTCTGCATATGACGATCCAGACAGCAGTGCTTATTGAAACACTCGTGGCTCTTGGAGCAGAGGTAAAATGGAGCTCATGCAATATATTCTCCACGCAAGACCATGCAGCGGCAGCGATAGCCGCTACAGGAATTGGCGTGTTCGCATGGAAAGGACAAACACAGGCAGAGGCTGACTGGTGCATTGAACAGACTTTATTTTTTGGTTCAGCTGACAAGCCTTTAAATATGATCCTTGACGATGGCGGCGATCTTACAAATATGGTGTTCGACCAGTATTCTGAGCTTGTTCAGCATATTAAGGGATTAAGTGAAGAAACGACTACAGGTGTGCACCGACTTTATGAAAGAATGGCAAAAGGAACACTTCCGGTTCCAGCTATCAATGTGAACGATTCGGTTACCAAATCAAAATTTGATAATAAATATGGTTGTAAAGAATCGCTTGTGGATTCTATACGCCGCGCTACTGATGTGATGCTCGCAGGCAAAGTGGCGGTTGTTGGAGGTTATGGAGATGTGGGTAAAGGATCCGCGGCCTCATTAAGCGGTGCAGGTTGCAGGGTGATTGTAACAGAAATAGATCCGATCTGTGCTTTACAGGCTGCAATGGATGGATATGAAGTGAAGAAAATGGTAGATGCAGTAAAAGAAGCAGACATTATTGTTACAGCATCCGGTTGCAGGGACCTCATTACTGAAAAACATTTCAGACTGATGAAAGACAAAGCGATCGTTTGTAATATCGGTCACTTCGACATAGAAATTGACATTGCCTGGATCAATAATAATTATGGTCATACTAAGGATACTATCAAACCACAGGTTGACCTTTATAATATAGATGGCAAGGATGTAATTATCCTGGCTGAAGGAAGACTCGTGAACCTGGGATGCGCAACTGGCCATCCGAGCTTTGTGATGAGTAATTCCTTTACCAACCAGACTCTCGCACAGATAGAACTATGGCAGAATCATCATAAATATGAGAATAAAGTATATGTGCTGCCAAAGCATCTGGACGAAAAAGTAGCAAGACTGCATTTAAGCAAGATTGGCGTTGTGCTCGATGAATTGACGAACGCACAGGCTGAATACCTGGGAATTCCGAAAACCGGACCATTTAAGCCGGAGCACTACAGATATTAGTGCATTTCACTTTTTAGAAACTACTAACATCAATTAAAAATCCCCTCCGGGGGATTTTTAATTAAAAAACGGCAAAAAATTTTAGTTTCCAATTACCGATTAGAAAATTCGTTTCTCGCACACAAATTGCATATAAACTATTCTAACATAAACCTATGCAGATCCGATTTATTAAAAATGTCCAGTTCACAAGAGTGCTGAAAGCAGAAGGAAGGATGAGAGAATTCAACTTCCGCAAACCTAATGGCCGTGAACAAGCACTATGCACAGTTGATGTAAGCGACGACAGAGGCCAGCGTATCATATTCACAATGCAGAAAGATGACCATAATTCGTGGAAAATAATGCCTCAGCCACTGCCAGCATGGATCAGCCAGCTTGAAAATAAATTAAGCGAACTTATTGAGGAGGAACTTCTGAATTACTAAAGTTTTTAGTATTTTGCGGTGCAGGACCGTAAGATATGCTGACTAATGTTGAAAACAGGACCATTGCCCACTTTGACCTGGACTCTTTTTTTGTAAGTGTCGAGTGCCTCAAAAATAAAAAGCTTCTTGGTAAACCTATCGCTGTCGGTGGCCATAGTGAACGCGGCGTTATCGCTTCATGCAGTTACGAAGCACGCAAATTCGGTGTAAAAAGCGCGATGCCGGTAAGGCTTGCTAAAAGATTATGTCCTGAGCTCATCATCGTGAGCGGAGATATGGACAGCTACTCAAAATTTTCACGGGAAGTAACAGAGATCATAGCTGATGAAGTACCGTTGTTCGAGAAATCGAGCATTGATGAATTTTATATCGACATGACCGGAATGGATAAATTTTTCGGTTGCGCACGGTATACTTCAGAATTACGCCAGAAGATCATCAAAAAAAGCAAACTAAGTATTTCATACGGACTCGCATCAAATAAGCTTATCAGTAAAGTAGCAACAGATGAAGCGAAACCGAATGGCCAGCTTGAGATCGCCTTCGGTAACGAAAAATCTTTTCTGGCTCCATTACCTGTCGAGAAGTTACCAATGGTTGGTAAACAAACCGGTTTATTGCTGAGAAGCATGGGTGTGGAAACCATTTCTCTGCTTAGTGAAATTCCTGTTGAAATGATGATGAACCTCCTTGGCAAAAACGGTATGGAATTATGGCGAAGAGCCAATGGAATTGATGACACACCTATAGTTCCTTATCATGAACAAAAAAGCATCGGCACAGAAAACACATTTGAATCAGATACTATCGATATCGCATTTCTTAAGCGGGAGCTTACAAGGATGACCGAGCAGATTGCTTTTGAACTGCGTGATAATAATAAATTAACAGGATGCATTACTGTGAAAGTTCGCTACAGCGATTTTCAAACAGTAACAAAGCAGGCGGTCATCTCGTATACATCGGCAGATCACATATTGCAGGAAAATGTAAAGCAGCTGTTCGAAAAACTGTACGACCGCAGGTTGCTGGTACGATTAATTGGTGTTAGGTTCAGTCACCTGGTGCCGGGAAATTACCAGATACATTTATTTGATGATACGCACGAGACCATTCATTTATACCAGGCCATAGACCATATAAAACACAGGTATGGTGAACAGATGCTTATGAGAGCGGCAGGAGCATTGTTCATATCAGCGAAAAATAAAAAAGACAGGCAAGCACCATGTACCTCAACTGTAAAACAAATTTCAGCTTTCGCTTCGGCACGTTCAAAACTGAAGAACTGGTAATAGAAGCAGAAACGCTTGGTGTAAATGCGATGGCGATCACCAATATTAATAATACATGCGACGTATGGGATTTTATTGACAGCTGCAATCAGTATGGCATCAAGCCTGTAGCAGGGGTTGAAATAAGAAATGGAAGTAAATTTTTGTATATACTTCTTGCAAAAAATAATAACGGTCTTCTTGAAATAAATAAGTTTTTATCTGATCATCTTCAGGAGAATACACCTTTTGAACAGAAATACGCTTTCTCTGACAATATCATAATTATTTATGCATTAGGAATATATACACCTGAACAATTAAACGACAATGAATTTATCGGGGTTCAGATTACTGAAGTAAACAGGCTGTTCAGTATGAAAGTAAACAGCTTTCCAGGAAAGTTCGTGATCAGGCAACCTGTTACCTTCCGCAATGAAGAAATGTATATAACCCACCGGCTGTTGCGTGCGATAGATAAAAATATTGTGATCAGCAAACAGCAGCGCGAAGATGTCGCAGAAAAACATGAAAACTTTATCGCGCCATCATTATTATTGCAGAAGTTCAGTCAGTATCCTTCCATAATAACGAATACATTGCAGCTGCTTGATAAGTGTTCTATTGACATTCAATTTGGTACCGACAAAACAAAAAAACAATATTCCGCTACATGTGAAGATGACCGCATTCTACTTGAAAAATTTGCCATGGAAGGTATGCGCGTGCGCTATGGCACCAGGAATAAAAAAGCAGAAGAAAGGGTCAGAAAAGAATTGCGGATCATTCACAACCAGGGATTCAACGCTTATTTTCTTATCACCTGCGACATTATCAGGTATGCAAGGAACAGGCAGTTCTTTTTTGTAGGAAGGGGAAGTGGCGCCAATTCAATTGTTGCTTATTGTTTAAATATTACAGATGTTGATCCACTTGAACTCGACCTTTATTTCGAAAGATTTTTGAATCCAAAGCGTTCGGTGCCTCCAGACTTCGACATTGATTTCAGCTGGAAAGATCGTGATGAGATCATTGATTATATCTTTAAAAGATACGGTAAAGATCATGTTTGTCTTTTAGGATCTTACACCACATTTCAGTCGCGCGCTGTAAAACGTGAATTGGGAAAAGTATTTGGATTACCTAAAGAAGAAATCGACCAGTTGGAAACAGGTAATATGAAGGAGGATAAGATCAGGCGGCACATCGAAAAGTATTCCAATTTGATCAAGGATTTTCCCAACCACCTGAGTATTCATGCTGGTGGGATGCTGATCAGTGAACAACCGATTTATCAATATACTGCAATTGAAATGCCGCCAAAAGGTTTTTCAACTTCGCAGATAGATATGCACATGGCCGAAAAGGTTGGTTTGTATAAACTGGATATACTCAGCCAGCGCGGATTGGGTCATATACGCGAAACTATCGACATCGTAAAAGAAAATAAAAATATACAAATAGATATCACCCAGGTAGAAAAATTCAAAAAGGATAAACAGATAGCAACACGCATCAGAAATGCCGACACGATCGGATGTTTTTATATAGAAAGTCCTGCAATGCGGCAGCTGCTGCAAAAACTGGAGTGTGATGATTATTTAACGCTGGTGGCGGCAAGCTCTATTATACGTCCCGGTGTTGCGCAGAGCGGCATGATGAAGCAATACATTTACCGGTATCATCATCCTGATGATTTTACATACCTGCATCCAAAAATGGAAGAGCTGCTGAAGGAAACATACGGAGTGATGGTGTACCAGGAAGATGTAATAAAAGTGGCGCATCATTTCGCGGGTTTAGACATGGCAGAAGCTGATGTGTTGCGTCGTGCGATGAGTGGTAAATACCGCGGACATAAAGAATTTGATAAGATCCGTAATAATTTCTTCAACAACTGCAAAGAAAAAGGGTACGATGATTCGCTTACAGCAGAAGTATGGCGTCAGATAGAAAGTTTTGGAGGCTATTCATTCAGCAAGGCACACTCGGCAAGCTTTGCAGTAGAAAGTTACCAGAGTTTATTCCTGAAAACGTATTATCCGGTTGAATTCATGGTGGCCGTGATCAATAATTTTGGCGGATTCTACAGCAGGGAACTATATTTTAATGAGCTGAAGAAAACAGGAGCAATTACTCATGCTCCGTGCGTAAACAGAAGTGCATACCTGACCTCTGTGAAGGGTACGCATGTATACATGGGCCTTATCCACCTCGATGGGCTCGAGCAAAAGTTTGCAGAACAAATAATTGCTACCAGAATTGCTGATGGCGATTATAAGAGCCTGCACGATTTCATTGAACGGGTACAACCTGCAATTGCCCAGTTAAACATTCTTATCAGGATCGGCGCTTTCAGGTTTACAGGGAAAAATAAAAAAGAACTTTTGTGGGAAGCAAATTTTTTGCAGAAGCAAACAAGGGTTACAACGGGCAGGCAACTGTTTAAATCAGATCCTGTAAAATTCACTTTACCCCATCTTATCCAGCATCCGCTTGATAATGCTATTGATGAGATAGAACTGCTTGGATTTCCCTTATGCAATGTTTTTGAACTGGTAAATGATGATGTTAAACAATATGTACCTGCAAACAACATTGGCGATTATTTAGGGAAAGATATCAGCATGCTGGGCTACCTAATCACTACAAAGCCTGTACATACAGTGAAGAATGAAATAATGTACTTCGGAACATTTATTGATGTTAATGGCGACTGGCTCGATACAGTACATTTTCCAGATGTGAATTATCACCACCCCATTGGAGGAAAAGGATTTTATAAATTGAACGGAAAAGTTGTAGAAGATTTCGGGGTGTTTACCCTGGAAGTGAAATTTTGTAAAAAGGTCGGGATAAAAGAAAGAACTTCAACAGCAAATAATTTACAGGAAAAACAATCATTATAGCACCTCGTAATGTTGCCTTTTTACTTCAACAATGCCCGAAGGCACGACGCCTGTATGCAAAGCCAAAGCAGCTCCTATTGCTGATGCCTGCGCAACGGTAGCTGAATACACTTCATATTCTTTATATGCCTTTGCTAACAGGTTCATGTAAATTGCATTGTTGCTGAAACCTCCGTCAACATAAATTTTTTTAACATTGCTTTCATGCAAAACAAGGTCAGTCGACAAAACCTGCAAATGAATAATGTCCATCATCATCTGATGATACGCTTCTTCATAATTTTTAAATTCTGAAAGCTCTCTTTGCAAAAACATTGATGGCCCCGTTTCAAATTCTGATCTTTCGTCCTGTGCCAGTTTTAATTTGAGAAATTCAACTGTTTTACCATTGAAAGAAACGCCTTTGTAATATTTATTTTTCCTGTTGAAATGTTCCGCTATTCTTTTTTCACATTCATCATGTTCGTTACCGGCAAAAAATCTTGAAG
>DATLDR010000099.1:0-2585 GCA_035525775.1 Flavitalea sp. | reverse complement strand
TATTGCGTGCATCAATTTCATGAATATTTCCACCGCGAAGAGCGAAAAAAGGGCGCGTGAGGTAGGCGTACGAAAGGTTATGGGCGCAGACAGGAAGATGATCATCTTTCAGTTTATGGGTGAAGCAATACTGATGGCATTAATAGCTGTGATAGTGGGAGTCACTATTATGTACATCATGCTTCCACAATTTTCTTTGCTAGTGGAAAAAGAGATGTCCTTAGGTCTTGACAAACCCCTGCACATATTGTTTTTGCTAGTAGTGGCTTTGGTATGCGGCGTTGTTGCGGGCAGCTATCCATCCTTATACCTGTCGTCGTTTAACCCGGTTGCTGTTTTAAAATCAATAAAAATAAAAACAGGTGGTGCAGCGGCTGTAAGAAAGGTGCTGGTGGTGGGCCAATTTGCGGTATCAGTCATTCTTATTATAAGCACAATAACTATTTATAAGCAGATAGAACACGTGAAAGACCGTAACCTCGGTTATAATAAAAATAATTTGCTTACTGCGGAACTCCGTGGAGATGCGCTGCAACATTACCCTGTTATCAGAAACGAATTGTTGAAAACAGGCCTCATTCAAAATGTAGCGCTCAGCAACTACAACACCATCGATTTTGGAAATAACACTACGAGTTTCCAGTGGCCAGGTAAAGATCCTGAACAACAGGTGTTGGTATCAATGCGGTATGTGAGTCCTGATTTTCTTGCGGCAACGGGTATGCACCTGGTTATGGGCAGGAACTTTAAGGAAGACGTAGTAAGCGACAGTATGAAGGTGATCGTTACGGAATCGCTTGCGAAAATTATGGGCACAGCCCACGCTGTGGGACAGTACCTTTCGTTGCCCGCACGTGGCGGAGGACAAACCCGTTTCGAAATTGTAGGAGTAATTGAAGACTACGTGTACGGCAACATGTATGGCAAAAGCGAACCGGTAGTAATGTTTTGCGACATATCTTCTTCAAACAACATGTATGTAAAAATAAAAGAGCAGGCAGACACCAGGAAAGCGCTTGATGCTATTGCTGCCATCATGAAACGCAATAATCCGGCCTACCCGTTTACGTACCGGTTTGTTGACGATCACTTCAGGGAGCAGTTCAAAACGGAAACGCTGGTGGGCAACCTCGCCAAAGTTTTTGCGGCACTTGCTATTTTTATTTCGTGCCTGGGCTTATTTGGTTTATCTGCTTATACCGCAGAAAGAAGAACGAAAGAGATAGGCATCCGAAAAGTTCTTGGTGCCGATTCCACAATGATCGCGGCAATGCTAAGTAAGCAATTCCTTAAAATGATTTTAGTTGCCTGTCTTGTAGCGTTCCCGATAGCCTGGTGGCTGATGCACCAATGGCTGCAGGAATATGCATATCGCATTACTATTAACGCGGCAGTGTTCGCGCTGTCCGGCGCAATCATGCTTATGATTGCTCTGTTAACAATAAGTATACAGTCTCTTAAAGCAGCATTCAGCAACCCCATACGCAGCCTGCGGTCGGAGTAACATCCGCTTATTGATTACCAAATTTTAATACGTATATAATTTGTATATGTAACCGAAATAATACTGTAAACATTTACCTTCGCCGTACTTACAAATAGCTAAATGAAGTGTTTTCTTATTGATGACGACGTTGATGACCAGGAGTTATTTTTGATGGCGCTTGAAAAAGTTGACCACAACATCGAATGTAAAATTGCGAACGACGGTATTCACGCACTTGAAATATTAAAAAAGAATGAGGAGTACGTGCCCGATTACATCTTCCTCGATGTAAACATGCCCAAGATGAACGGGCTGCAAACTCTTGCGGAACTAAAAAAGTTATCTTCCCTGGACAATACCGACGTAATAATGTTCTCTACGTCTTCTGAAAGAAATATCATTGAAACGAGTAAAGAGTTAGGTGCTACCAAATTCCAGGTAAAACCGACAGGACTGACTGCCTTAATACAAACATTAAGCAACATCCTACAACCGTCATGATGAAAAAAAATGCGTTTGTCCGATCTGAGTCTTTGACACAGCAGATGGCTGATACCGACGACCTCTATCACCGGATGATTGATGAGGTAGAAGATTATGCAATCATTCTTCTCGATACAAATGGGATCATCCGGAACTGGAACAAGGGTGCCCAAAAAATAAAGCAATACACCGAATCGGAAGTCGTTGGGAAACACTTCAGCATTTTTTACTTACCTGAAGACATTGAAGCCGGACTTCCGGATAAACTTCTTAACCGGGCTATTGAAAAAGGCAAAGCGATTCATGAAGGCTGGCGGTTGAGAAAGGACCAGACAAAATTCTGGGGCAGCATTACGCTAACCGCTATTCACGATGCCGATGGAAAAGTTTTCGGCATATCAAAAGTAACGCGTGACCTTACCGACAAGAAGTTCGCAGATGACAACTTAAAAAAGTTTGCAGAGGAACTGCAGCGTAGTAACGACGCGTTTCGATTTAGTGAAGAAAGATATTATAAGATGATCGCGGAAGTGCAGGATTATGCTATTATTTTACTAGACAGAGATGGCAACATTCAAAACTGGAATGCGGGTGCCGAGAAGATTAAAGGCTATGC
>DATLDR010000091.1:0-23774 GCA_035525775.1 Flavitalea sp. | reverse complement strand
AACCCCGCAATCTGCTTCTGTCTTTTTCCTTCCTGCATCATGCGAAGATACGGAACTCCTATCTTTGCCACCGAATGAAGCGTTTCTCCACGATTCTTAAATACCTGAAAGATCAGACAGGCGGCATCGCCCTTTATGTTTTGTTCAATCTTCTTTCAGTAATATTTTCTCTTTTTTCACTTGCCATGCTTGGCCCGTTCCTACAACTTCTTTTTTACAAGGAGAAGCTGGTGAATGCAGTACCAATTTTCCGGTTTACTGCAAGCGGAATGCTCGATTATTTCAAATACTACCTCAGCAGTCTCATACGCGAACACAATGAAATGCACGCCCTTGGTGCAATATGTATCATTATAATAATATCAATATTTTTTAAGAACTGTTTCATATACCTTGCATATCGTGTGCTGGGACCACTACGTAACCGTATTATGCAAAGATTGCGGACAGATCTTTATTCAAAAATCCTGGACTTACCTATCGGATACTTTACTGAACAACGGAAAGGTGACATCACCAGCCGCATGAGCAATGATGCGAATGAAATAGAGTGGAGCATTATCAGTACGCTTGAAGGGTTGATAAGAGAACCGCTGACCATCATGATCATCCTAAGTGTCCTTATCTTTCTCAGTCCGCAACTTTCACTTTTCCTTTTGATCCTGCTTCCTCTAACAGGATTCATCATTGGCAGAATAAGCCGGTCACTGCGAAAACAATCAACGCAATCCCAGGAAGAAATGGGCACCCTTATGTCAATTCTTGATGAAACACTCGGTGGATTAAGGGTTATTAAAGCATTCAATGCTGAGAAGCTTTTAAGATCAAAATTTTTTACAAGCAATGAAACACTTACCCAGCTGCGAAATAAAATGATCTTCAGAAAGGACCTTGCTTCTCCAATGTCCGAATTCATGGGTGTTCTTGTTCTTTGCTGTGTATTATATTTCGGAGGACGACTGGTACTGGGAGGTGGAAGTATCCAGCCCGATACGTTCATCACGTACATAGTATTTTTTACGCAGATCATTAATCCTGCAAAAGCCCTGTCTACCGCATTTTACAATGCACAACGCGGCAGTTCAGCCATAAAAAGGATCGAAGAGATCATCCAGGCACCAAACAGGGTAGATGAGATTGACAACCCGGAAGAACTGGTAAAATTCAATGATTGTATTGAATTCAAAAATGTTTCTTTTTCTTATGACGATGTGTTGATACTGGATAATATTAATCTCAGGATCAAAAAAGGAAAAACCATAGCTCTTGTGGGATCATCAGGTGCAGGGAAGTCAACCCTTGCAGATCTTATTCCCCGTTTTCATGATGTCACTTCCGGTGAACTGCTGATAGATGGAATAAATATAGACCGGTATTCCCTCCATTCGTTAAGAAGCAATATGGGTATCGTTACACAAGAGCCTATACTTTTTAATGACAGCATCAGTGGAAATATTAGACTCAGCAATCCGTCAGCGCAACGGGATGAAGTAGAAAATGCCGCACGAATTGCGAATGCGCATGAATTTATAGTCAATAAAGAAGAAGGATATCAAACGAACATTGGTGATCGTGGTACAAAGCTTTCAGGGGGAGAGCGCCAGCGTATTACCATTGCCAGGGCTATACTTAAAAATCCACCGATCCTCATTCTTGATGAAGCAACTTCATCGCTGGATACGGAAAGTGAGCGACTGGTGCAGGATGCCATTAATAAAATGATGCAGAACCGTACAAGCATTGTAATCGCTCACCGGCTAAGTACCATCCGTCATGCAGATGAAATTATAGTGCTGCAGAAAGGCCGCATAGTTGAACGTGGAAATCATGAAGAATTATTAGCGGTTAATGGAACGTACAGGAGGTTGGTGGAGATGCAGGAAGTAAAGTAGTTTTATAAAATGAATAAGATCCGTCTAATTGTACTGCTATTTGCGCTTCCTTTTGCAACATCAGCACAGAAAAAAACATTCACATTCGAACAGATCTTCAGAGGGCACTTCCCTGAAATTTTAAATCCTCTTCCTGAAATCGGGGGTTGGGCCGATAACGATCATTACATTGAATTGCATACAGACAATAAAGGAAATGAATCAGCTGTATCTATTGATGTACTCACTGGCAGTTCATCTCCTTTTTTGCACCCAAAGTCAAAACAAATGACTATGCCTGAAATCGAAGATGCCCAAAATGTTACCTTATCACCCGACGGCAAATACGCGGCTTACACCAGGAAGAATAATATTTATGTAACGGAGCTGACTACCAAAAAAGAAACAGCTGTCACTACGGATGGTACAGAAGGTATATTAAATGGTTATGCGTCGTGGATATATTATGAAGAAATAATTGGCAGGCCTTCCCATTATAAAGCTTTCTGGTGGTCGCCTGATAGCAAACGCATAGCCTATATGCGTTTCAATGAAAGTAAAGTACCTGTTTTTCCAATTTATTTTGCAAACGGTCAACATGGCTATCTTGAATATGAACATTACCCTAAAGCTGGTGATAAAAATCCTGAAGTTAAAATCGGTATTTCAACCATAAATGATCCTAAAACAACATGGGCAGATTTTGATGAACATAAAGACCAGTATTTCGGAACACCACAATGGACGCCAGCCAATCAATTATATGTTCAGTGGATGAACCGCGGTCAGGATACACTGAATGTTTACCAGGTTAGCAGTACTGACGGATCAAAAAAGTTAGTGTACACTGAAACACAGCCAACATGGATCAGCCTGGATGATGATACAAGAATTAAATTTCTTTCAGCTGGTCATGGATTTATTGTGAAATCAGATAAAAATGGATGGGAGAACCTGTACCTCCATGATAATAGCGGGAAAGAGTTGAATAAAATAACATCCGGCAATCTGTGGGGAACAGAAATCCTGAATGTTGATGAAAGCAACAAAATGATCATTTATACAGCAAGGCAAAAAAGTTCCACACGGTTTGATATATACAAGTCTTCATTTGATGGAAAGAGCACAACAAGATTAAGTTCTGGTGATTACACTTACGACGATGTAAGTGTGTCGCCTGGTGGAAAATATATTATTGCTGTGTATTCAAACCTTTCAACACCGCCGGTAATGGCTTTGATGGATAACAAAGGGAAACTTGTCAAGGTGATACGTAAATCACAAACTGTAAGTACTGAAGATTATTTACTTCCGGTTACAAAACTTGTTACCGTGAAATCATCTGACAGCGTATTTGATCTTCCAATGACAATCACCTATCCTGTAAATTTTGATTCTTCAAAAAAATATCCAGTTTGGATCAACATATATGGAGGCCCAGGAGCAGGAACAGTATTCGACCGTTGGAAACCTGTTGGCGGTTTATCACAATGGTGGGCGCAGGAAGGCATCATTCAGGTAGTGATGGATAACCGCAGCTCAGGACACTTTGGGAAGAAAGGAATAAATTATATTTTTAAAAAACTTGGTTTGTGGGAGACAGAAGATTACATGACTTGCGCAAAGTGGCTGAAACAACAGACATGGGTAGACGCTTCTAAAGTTGGAATTACGGGAGGAAGCTATGGTGGATACGTAACATGTATGGCACTTACCTATGGCTCCGATGTTTTTACTCATGGCATCGCTAATTATTCAGTTACAGACTGGCAGTTATATGATACTCACTATACCGAACGGTATATGAAAACACCGCAACAGAATCCGGATGGGTATAAAAAGGCTTCTGTAATGTCTTATATAAATAAATACAAAGGGGGTTTAAGAATTGTGCATGGCAGTACGGATGACAATGTGCACATGCAACACAGCATTCAGTTAATCGATGGGTTACAGGATCTGAATAAAAGTTTTGAATTCATGATCTATCCCAACCAGCGACATGGCATTGGAAATACCAAGGCCAGGCATAATCTTACAGAAACCTGCAGGTTTATTTACAAGAATATGCTAGGCAGAGATTTGCCGCGTGAATTTGGGCAGTAGTGAAGGCAAAACGCAAAGGGCAAAAGGCAAAAGTTAAATGAACTACTCTCTTTAACGTCTGCCGTCTGCCTCTGCCGTTATTTGTTCATCATCTGCTTCGCTTCAATACTCAGCGTAGCATGAGGCACCGCACGTAAACGGGCCTTGTCGATAAGCTTTCCGGTAACCCGACAGATACCATAGGTTCTGTTTTCGATACGCATGATCGCTTTTTCGAGATGATCGATATAATTGATCTGACGGCTGGCCATCTGTGCAAGCTGTTCACGCTCCATGCTCATACTTCCATCTTCCATGGTCATATACCTGTTCTCGTTTTCATCGCCGCCCATTTCATCTTTGCGGGTAATGAGACCCTGGAGATAGGTAAGTTCCTTTTTCGCCTGGTCAAGCTTTTTCTGAATAAGCTCACGGAATTCCTGCAATTCACTATCACTATACCTCATTGTCGGGCCCTGTACTGGAGCGTCTGGCTGGTCAAGTACTGATTTAGTGAATTCCGGCTCGTATTTTCTTACGGTCTTCGTTTTCATTTCCGGTATCACAACTTTAACAGGTTTTGCTGGTGGCGCTGGTTTTTTAGGAGGCGGGATGTTGATTAATTCAGGTTTTTTCGCTTCAGCTTTCTTCGCTTCCGGTTTCTTATCCTCTTTTTTCGGCATCACTGGGTGTTTATCTTCTGTTTTTTTAATGGGTGGTTTTGCTGTATGGACCGGCTTGGCCTGCACATGTTTGGCAGCAGCTGAATGAGTCACATGCTTTGGTGCGGCTTTACCTGGTTTTTTGGCTGTTATTTTTTCTGTTGTCTTTTTAGCTATGGGCTTAGCTGCCTTTTTAGGCGAGGTTTTCGATTTTGAATGGGTCGCGTGTTTTGCAGCCGGTTTTTTAGCAGGGGCTGACTTCTTTACAGGGGCATTCTTTTTAGCAGGCTTAGCTGCTTTCTTTTTGGTTGCCATACTATCAGGCTTTTTTTGAAACAAACACTTTCACCGGAATGTCATTTACTTCAACTTCAGTGCCTTCAGCGAGTTCTGAAACCATTTCAAGTTGATCTGCTAAAATTTCGGCGCAAATATAGTTATTAAATCGGGCGATAGAGTCCTTTAGTTCTCCATGCTCCGACAGTTTTACCACAATTCGGTCTGTCAATTCTAACCCACTGTCCTTCCGTATCTTCTGTACCCTGTTTACCAGTTCCCTGGCGTTTCCTTCACTCACTAAAATAGGGGTAACATTTACATCTAGTGCCACGGTAAGGGCATCTTTGTTTGCGACCATCCAGCCAGGGATATCCTCGCCGGAAATCTCTACCTCCTGTGCCTGTAATATTACAGGTTCGTTATCAATTAACAATGAAATAAAACCTTCTTTTTCAAGCCTGGCAATATCTTCCTGCGACATTTCTCCAATTGCGGCCGCTACTGATTTCATTTTTGGTCCGAGCTTCTTGCCAAGTGCCACAAAATTAGGTCTGATCTTCTTCTTAATGAAGCTGTTTTCATTGTTATCCAGGTACACAATCTCCTTAACATTTACTTCTGTCTTAATCAATTCCTCAATCGTTATTACCTGCTGTTTCATAGACTGGCTTATCACCGGTATCAAAACTCTCTGAAGCGGCTGCCGAACCTTGATATTTACTTTTTTCCTCAGTGATAATACAAGAGAGGAAATATCCTGCGCAAGTTGCATTCTCTCCTCAAGTGATTTGTCTATCGCTTCTTCATTGGCCTCCGGAAACAAAATATGATGCACAGATTGTGTATTAAATTTTCCTGTAACTGCATTCAGGTTCTGGAAAATACTGTCACTGAAAAATGGCGCAATGGGAGCCATCAGCCTTGTAACTACTTCAATACATTCGTAAAGCGTCTGATACGCACAGATCTTATCGTGTTCATATTCTCCCTTCCAAAATCTTCTCCTGCATAGCCGAACGTACCAGTTACTCAGGTGTTCATCAACAAAATCTTCAATTGCACGACCTGCCTGTGTAGGCTCATAGTCGTCCATATATCCTATTACCGTTTTAATCAGTGTATTCAATGACGATAGAATCCACCTGTCAATTTCGGGGCGTTCATTAAGCGGTATATGAGCTTCCTTGAAATCAAATCCATCAACATTCGCATACAATGCAAAAAACTGGTATGTATTATATAAGGTGCCGAAAAATTTACGCTGCACCTCCTTAATGCCTTCAAGGTCGAATTTCATGCTTTCCCATGGAGATGCATTCGTAATAAGGTACCAACGGGTGGCATCCGCGCCGAATTCTTCAATTGTTTTGAACGGATCTATCACATTGCCGAGCCTTTTACTCATTTTATTTCCATTCTTGTCCAGCACAAGCCCATTGGAAACACATGTTTTAAAAGCAACAGATCCAAAAAGCAACGTTGAAATGGCATGAAGTGTATAAAACCATCCGCGTGTCTGGTCAACTCCTTCACAAATAAAATCAGCAGGGTAATTAGTTTCAAACGGAGCATTGAATGGTTTTTCTTCACCACCATCCATTTTTGAATATTCAAGACCCCATTGCGCATACGGCATCGAACCGCTATCGAACCACACATCAATAAGATCCGGTACGCGTTTCATCGGCTCACCGCTTTCACTGACCAGTACTATTTCATCTACATATGGTTTGTGTAGGTCTAAAATGCCTTCGTGCAGATAATCTTTATTTGTGTCGCCACCGAGTATGTCACTGGCTTTTTTTATTTCAACATTAAGTTCTTTTATAGAACCGATGCATTTTTCTTCACTGCCGTCATCCGTTCTCCAGATGGGCAATGGCGTTCCCCAGAAGCGTGAACGGCTAAGGTTCCAGTCTACCATATTCTCAAGCCAGTTGCCGAAACGACCTTCACCTGTAGATTTTGGTTTCCAGTTGATCGTTTCATTCAGTGCAACCATTTTCTCCTTCACTGCAGTTGTACGGATGAACCAGGCATCAAGGGGATAGTATAATACAGGTTTATCAGTTCTCCAGCAATGAGGATAGTTGTGCTCGTACTTTTCTATTTTAAATGCCCTGTTTTCTTTCTTAAGTTTTACGCTGATATCTACATTAACATCAACATAATCCTTATCATCCTTGTAATTTTTAACATACCTGCCACTGAATTCACCTACGCCATCAATAAATTTTCCCTGCCTGTCTACAAGTGTAAGTATACCAATATCATATTTTTTGCCAACACGATAGTCGTCCGCACCGAATGCAGGTGCAGTATGAACAATACCGGTTCCGTCTTCGGTAGTTACAAAATCGCCCAGCATGATTCTGAAAGGGTTCCCACCGGATTTTTCTACAGAATTGGCTTCAAAAGGTAACAATTGTTCATAACGGAGCTCCTCGAGTTGCGTACCCTTGAAAGTAGAGAGCACTCGCCAGGGAATAATCTTATCTGTTTCTTTATATGCTGAAAAATCTCCGTTCTCAGCTTCGCCTCTAAAATAAAGAGGTATAAGATCTTTGGCCAGCACTACATTGACCAGAAGATGAGTATACGGATTGAACGTTTTAACCAACGCATATTCGATGTTTGGACCGACAGTTAACCCCAGATTGGAAGGAAGAGTCCACGGAGTGGTGGTCCAGGCGAGGTAAAAGATCTCTTCATTTTTATCAGCAAGTTGTTTGAAAATAAAGTCAGACTTTTTATTTTTTACAGCCTTAAACATGGCAACAGCCGATGTATCTTTTACCATTTTATATGTGCCGGGCTGATTAAGTTCATGTGAACTTAAGCCGCTGCCGGCAGAAGGTGAATATGGCTGAATGCTCACGCTTTCATATAAAAGCCCTTTTTTATATAATTCTTTTAGTATCCACCAGAGCGTTTCAATATAATTGTTGTCAAAAGTGATGTAAGGGTGTTCAAGATCGACCCAGTATCCCATTTTTTTCGTCAGATCATCCCATTTATCTTTGTACCTGAGTACCGCCTCGCGGCATCTTTGATTATAATCTTCTACAGAAATTTTTTTCCCTATATCTTCCTTAGTTATCCCCAATTCCTTTTCCACCCCAAGTTCTACAGGCAAGCCGTGGGTGTCCCACCCACCCTTTCTGTTTACTTTATAACCACGCATTGTTTTGTATCGGCATATAAGGTCTTTTAAGGAACGCGAAATAACATGATGAATACCAGGTAGGCCGTTTGCACTGGGGGGCCCCTCATAAAATACAAAGGAAGGGGCACTTTGCCTCAGATCAATGCTTTTTTCAAATGCTTGAATATCATTCCATTTCACCAGCATTTCCTGTTCGATGATCGGCAAATCCAACTTTGTATATTCTCTGTACCTGGCTCGCATATTTATTAATTGGTAGGAAATTATTCTTATAAAAAAGCGTGCAAAATTACCGAATAATCGTGAATGTACTGCTGATCGAAGGCGTCTTAATCAATGTTCTTAAAATTATAAGAAAGTATAATAACTCCAAAAGTTGCTTTAAATCACTTAAGTGCTTACCCTTAATTCGGATCAAAATGATACTTTTGGCATAATTTATGGGTTTTAACAGCAGACTGAAGAAGACAAAGTGTGGCAAAACAAATAACAAATTTTCTACATATTGAACAATATTTGATGATTTTTTTTCTACGGTTTAGGGTTTAGGGGTTAATAAGGGGAGTATTCCTACTCCCCTTTCCTTTTTTCTTAACCGTTATCATCCAATTTCCAATAATTCATTCCTACGAAGGCTCACTTCCCACATTAATTATCCGTCCCTCTGATTATAAGGATACGATCTGGTGTCAGACTTCCTTAATTCAATATAACCTAACCTTATTCCCTGTGTTTTTTGCACCACCCGTTTTTAGTTCTGATATTCCTGTGGAGAAAAGACCAGGTAATATTTTCAATATCCGGAAAACTAATGTTAGTGGCCAATGGTCCGGAAAAACTATTATACGATAGAGCCTCCCATCTGGGGGGCTTTTTGGTTTGACATTATATATAAAATATAAACGCAGAATTACTTTCGGATATTTTTGTAGATGCTGATCGCGATCATTAAAATTATCCCTAATAATAATATACCGGCTAATCCTCTTAACCAGCTCGTACTTTCTTTTACTACTGCAAGCATTACAATAGCTACCAAAAATATAGTGGCAGCCTCGTTCCATATCCTGAGTTTCTGAGAAGAAAGTTTAAAAATGCCTCTTGACTGCAAGCTGTATATATATTGAAGCGACATATGGTAGGCAAACAAACCGGCCACAAATCCCAGTTTAACCATCAGCCATGCAGGAGTTGAACCCAGCAAATACCACATCCAACCGCCGAATATAATGGTAAGGATTGCAGAAGGCCATGTGATACCCAACCATAATCGTCTGATCATAATCCTGAACTGTTCTCTTAATGTTTCTTTTGCAGGCGATGGTTTGTCACCGGCTTCTGTATTATATATGAACAGCCTGACGATATAGAACATACCGCTGAACCAGGTAACAACAAAAATTATATGAAGTGCCTTTATGTAGTTATACATCCTTAAATTTCTGTAACCCATCTGCTGAGGGCCTTTACCCAAAGGTGGTTAGTATTGAGGCATGGGATCATTGCAAATGATTCTCCGCCCGATCCCATAAAACTTTCTTTACCCCTTATTTCGATTTCTTCCAGTGTTTCCAGGCAGTCGCTTACAAACGAAGGGCAAACCACTAACAGTTTTTTGATGCCCTCACCAGGCATTTGCTGAAGACGGATATCAGTAAAAGGCTCCAGCCACCCTTTTCCGAGCCTCGACTGAAAAGATATGCTGTATTTTTCTTTGGGTATGGACAGTTTCTCCGTGACAAGCTTTGTGGTGGTAAAACATTGATGGCGGTAACAAAAGGCATGAGCAGGCGATGGTGTATTGCAGCAATCGGTCGATTGCAGGCAATGATTACCTGTTATATCAGTTTTTAACACATGCCTTGCAGGAATACCATGATAGCTGAAAAGAATATGATCATATTCCTGATGCACAAAATGCCTCATTTCATCTGCTAGCGCATCAATATATTCCTGCTCCTTAAAATAAGGATCCACGAATCTAAGTTCAAAGCCATAATTCTTTTTTTTATGGATCTTCTTCACATACTCTACAGCTGTTTCAAATGACGACATTGCGTAATGTGGATACAATGGCACTGCAATCACTTCATCGAGCGCCGGTAATCGTTCAAGCAATTTTTCAAAAGCAGCTTCCGGCGTTGGGTTGCCATAGCGCATTGTGATTTCTACCGGCAGGTCAATTTCCTGTTGAACAGCATCACGCAGTTCCTTGCTGATAACAATGAGCGGAGAACCATCTTTTGTCCAAATGGTTTCATATGCTTCGGCGGATTTAGGAGCACGAAAAGGAACAATTATGCCCTGAACGAGCAAAGCACGTAACAGATAGGGCTTATCTATTACCCTTCCATCCATCAGGAACTGGTTAAGGTATTTTCTTACATCCTTTACTTCTGTTGAATCGGGCGAGCCTAGATTCATCAGCAATACGCCGCGTTTTTTTCCAGTGGTCATGAGCCGCAAAAATAGTGAGAAGTGAATGGTGACTGGTAAGAAAATTTACCAGCAACTGATTGCAGGTTACTTATGATTTAAAATGACAGTCCAATGACATTAGCTCTCCCATCTGCAAGTACTTTTGTTATCCGATCAATGAGTGAAATGTACGGACCTTCAACCCTCGACATATCAAGATTTCAGGTAGCAGGAATTAACTATAAGAAAACGGATGCTGCAATAAGGGGAGAATATGCCATAAGCCCTGAAGTTTACAGGCTTATACTCGCCAATTCAGCTTCATACGGAATAAATGAATTATTTATTCTTTCAACCTGCAACCGAACAGAGATCTATGCCATATCTTCTGATGCTTCTCAGCTGATAGAATTATTGTGTGCTCATACCCAGGGAAATATTGAAACATTCAAGTCGCTGGCATACATTAAAAGTGGAATGCAGGCAATAGAGCATATTTTTGATGTGTCAGCGGGATTGGACTCACAGATCCTGGGCGATTACGAAATCATTGGCCAGATCAAACAGGCAGTAAAATTTTCAAAGGAACATTTACGGATAGGGTCTTTCACAGAAAGGCTCGTTAATTCGATCTTACAATCATCCAAAACTATAAAAAACCAAACTGAGCTGAGTGGCGGAACAGTTTCTGTTTCTTTTTCAGCTGTACAATACATCAGGCAGAACGTTTCCGATCTCGCCGGTAAATCCATATTACTTTGCGGTACAGGCAAGATCGGCAGAAACACCTGTAAAAATCTCGTTGATTATCTGCCTGTTAAAAATATCACACTGATCAACAGAACGAATCACAAAGCGGAACAACTTGCTCAGGAGCTCGGACTTAATTACGCCCCTTTCAATGAATTGTCTGATGAGGTTAAAAAGGCTGATATCATCATCGTAGCCACAACTGCCCAATCGCCAACAATCCTGGCAAAGGACATCAGGGGTTTTGGTAATAAGGTGCTGATCGACCTTTCCATTCCATACAATATAGAAACAGCTGTAAGTGAATTACCGGGCGTTATACTTGTTAATGTTGATGAACTCAGCAAAATGAAAGATAAGACGCTCCATAAACGGAAAGCTGAAGTACCCAAAGCTAAAAAGATCATTGTTGAACACATCAATGATTTTATTGAATGGCACGAAATGCGGAAACATGTTCCGGTACTGAAAGCAGTTAAAAATAAACTCCAGGAGTTACATCATAATCCCGATCAGGAAAGAATCCAGAAAGTAATCAACGGCATGGCCGTAAAAATGCGGCAGCATAATCAGCGGGGTTGTCATTACATTGAAGCCATAAACGAATTCATGGCGCCCGGGGTAAATTAATTGATAATGTCCACACCTTTAAGGATAGGCACTCGAGAAAGCCGGCTCGCAATATGGCAGGCTACGGAGGTTCAAAAACTTTTATTGAACCATGGCCATCACTCGGAGCTTGTTTATATAAAAAGTGAAGGAGATCTGGACCTTACCACACCTTTATATGAAATAGGTGTTCAGGGAATTTTTACACGTAATCTTGATGCTGCATTATTGGATAACAGAATTGATATGGCTGTCCATTCAATGAAAGATGTACCCACACAACTGCCGGCAGGATTGATACAGGCAGCAGTGTTAAAAAGAGGAGCGGTACATGATCTGCTGGTCATGAAACAAGACGCTGCATTTCTGAAGGATGAAAATTATGTTGCCCACATCGCCACGAGCAGCATCAGACGCAGGGCACAATGGCTCCATAAATATCCAAAGCATGAGATGCATAATCTGAGGGGCAACATGCAAACGCGTCTGCAAAAGTTACATACCGAAAAATGGGATGCTGCTATTTTTGCACAGGCAGGACTTGAAAGAATTGACCTGCGTCCGGAAAACAGTTTGGTACTTGACTGGATGTTACCAGCACCAGCGCAAGGTGCAATAATGATCGCAGCGAAGCAAAACAACAATGAAGCAACGGAAGCCTGCAAAAAAATAAATGACCCGGAAACTGAACTTTGCACCTATATCGAGCGCAGTTTTTTAAGAGGCCTGATGGGAGGCTGTTCCACACCAGTAAGCGCATTTGCCAGAATTGTTGATAACAAAATTCACTTTAAAGGAAATATCTTTTCACCCGATGGTTTGCGAAAAGCAGAAACAGAAAAAGAAGCGTATGTGCATGATAGTGATAATTTAGGAAAAATTTGCGCTGAAGAAGTTTTAGCTAATGGAGGAAAGGAAATAAATATAATGATTCGCCAGCAAATGCATAAATCACCAACAGCATGAAAAATTTCAGGCTGCTTGTAACCAAAAAGATTTCACCATCACTGGTGTTGCAGGCAGGCCTGAAAGGCGTAGACATTCTTGAAAAAGAGTTTATAAGGATTGTTCCTGTAGTGAATGATCAGTTAAATAAGAAAATAATCAGATTGGCAACTGAAGAACATACGGTTGTTTTTACCAGTAAAAATGCCGTTTCATCTATAGCTGCCATCAATACCTTTGTGACCGCCGACTGGAAAATCTTCTGTATTGACGGCGCTACAAAAGATGAGGTTAAAAAATATATTCCGGCAGGCAACATCGAAGGCACTGCCCAAAATGCTTCACTTCTTGCCAAAGTGATTGCAGAAAAAAGTGAAAACAGAAAGATTATATTTTTCTGTGGCAATAAAAGAATAGAAGATCTTCCCGGATTTTTACTCACCAGGAATTTTGATGTGGAAGAATTAGTTGTGTACAATACGGAACTTGTACCTCAGAAAATTATTGACGACTTTGATGCCGTTGCTTTCTTTAGTCCAACCGCAGCAGAAAGTTTTTTTTCAGTGAATAATTTGAAGGAAACCGTAGTTTGTTTTTCGGTAGGACGCACAACAACGGAAGCAATAATAAAATATACTGAGAACGAAGTGATTACAGCAGTCAAGCCATCAGAAGAAACTATTATTGAACTGGCCATCAAACAAAGTAAGTATTAGGAACATATATGAAATTGAAAAATGATCTGTTATTAAGAGCGCTGAGACAGGAAAAAGTTGAGCGGCCACCTGTATGGATGATGCGTCAGGCAGGAAGGTATTTACCGGATTACATGAAGCTGAAAGAAAAGTACACCTTCTTTGAGCGATGCCAAACACCTGAGCTCGCAACAGAAATTACCATTCAGCCTGTAGAACAGATTGGCGTTGATGCGGCAATAATTTTTTCGGATATTCTTGTTGTTCCTCAAGCCATGGGACTGGAAGTGCAAATGATAGAGGGGAAAGGTCCTTTTCTTCCGGATCCTATAAGTACATACGACGATCTGAAAAGATTAAGAATACCTGATGTGCATGAATCGCTGGGTTATGTTTTCGATGCTTTAAAGCTTACCAGAAAAACACTTGATGGCCGCGTACCACTTATTGGCTTTGCAGGTGCTCCATGGACTATCCTCTGTTACATGGTTCAGGGTAAAGGTTCAAAAACGTTCGATGAAGCGAAGGCTTTTTGTTTCACACAACCTGAAACAGCGCACCGGTTGTTGCAGATGATTACTGATACAACCATTGAATATCTTATCGGCCAGGCAAGAGCAGGAGCCGATGTGGTACAACTGTTTGATTCGTGGGGAGGATTGCTAAGTCCTAAAGACTTTGAAGAATTTTCGCTGCAATATATCAGACAGATCATCAGTGCACTTAAAAATGAAACATTAACTATTTTATTCGCTAAAGGTGCATGGTTTTCACTGGACAGCATGAGCAAAACAGGTGCAAATGCTTTGGGTATTGACTGGTGTGTGTCTGCAGAACGCGCAAGAATGTTTGCGGGCGACAATATAACATTACAGGGGAATTTTGATCCTGCAAAGCTGCTAGCTCCTGTTTCCGAAATAAAAAAAGAAGCAAGAAGCATGATTGCTTCATTCGGCACACAGCGATACATTGCTAACCTGGGTCACGGCATTCTGCCAAATGTACCCGTTGACCATGCAAGGGCTTTCGTCGACACAGTGAAGGAATCGATAGTCGGCAACCGGCAGTCAGCACTTTAGGAATAACCAATAGAAAAATATATCCCCTTTGCCGGGTGATAAAAAATTGAATACAAAAGACCTCTTCTACAATTATATCCAGGCTCTGCAAAATAAAATCTGCAGCGCCCTTGAAGCATTGGACGGTAAATCAACATTCATAGAAGATGTATGGGTTAGGCCAGAAGGAGGAGGAGGGATATCGCGCGTGATTGCAAATGGAAATATTTTTGAGAAAGGCGGTGTAAATATTTCATCTGTGCAGGGTGAATTGCCCCAGTCAATGCGCGATGCATTTGGTGTGAATGGCAAACGGTTTTATGCCTGCGGGTTATCGCTCGTGATTCATCCGGTCAATCCTTATGTACCAACAGTACATGCCAACTGGCGGTACTTTGAATTGTATGATGATGAAGGAAAAATTATTGATAAATGGTTCGGAGGAGGATCGGACCTTACACCTTATTATATTTTTGAGGAAGATGGAAAGCATTTTCATGGGGTTCTGAAAAATGCAATGCAACCATTCGGAGATGATCTTTATCAGAAATACAAAGAACAATGCGATAAATATTTCATTAACAGACACAGGAATAATGAAGCGCGTGGTATTGGAGGTGTGTTTTATGATTATTTACGACCTGTTGATGACACTGATGCGGAACGCCTGCTTGAATTTCAGCAGGCAATTGGAAATGCTTTTCTGAATGCTTACCTGCCGGTGGTTGAAAAGCGAAAAAATGTTGCCTTCGGTGAAGCGGAAATCAAGTGGCAGGAAATACGACGCGGACGTTATGTTGAATTCAATCTTGTGCATGACCGGGGAACATTGTTTGGACTGAAAACAAATGGCAGAATAGAATCCATTCTGATGAGCATGCCGCCGCGCGCCCGATGGGAATATAATTACGAGCCCCTTCCTGGCAGTAAAGAAGCAGAGTTATTGACGTACCTGCTACCAAGGGACTGGGTTTAAATTAAAAACAATTATGATCAAACGACCAAGAATATTACGTGTTTCTCCTTCCATCCGTTCAATGGTTGCTGAAACCGTTCTTACACCAAATGATTTCATAGCACCATTATTTGTGACTGAAGGAAACTTTGCGCGCGAAGAAATTTCTTCTATGCCAGGCTATTACCGGGTAAGCCTTGATCTTTTAAAAACAGAAGTAAAGGAATTATACAACCTGGGAATTAAGTCAGTGCTTGTTTTTATTAAATGTGATGATGACCTGAAAGACAATAAAGGAACTGAGGCGATTAATGATAACGGCCTGATGCAACGTGCTATACAGACCATAAAGTCAGCACAGCCAGAAATAGTGGTGATGACGGACGTTGCCCTGGATCCTTATTCAACTTTTGGCCATGATGGCATTGTTGAAGGAACTGAAATACTGAACGATGCAACCGTTAGTGTGCTTGCTGAAATGAGTGTGAGCCACGCACGTGCTGGAGCAGATATTGTTGCACCGAGCGACATGATGGACGGGCGGATACATTCAATACGTGAAGCTCTGGAAACACATGGTTTTACAAAAACCGGTATAATGAGTTACAGTGCAAAATATGCATCATGCATGTATGGGCCTTTCCGTGATGCGTTGGATAGTGCGCCAGGATTCGGCGATAAAAAAACGTACCAGATGGATTTTGCGAATCGCCGTGAAGCGATCAAAGAGGCATTACTTGATGTAGAGGAAGGCGCAGATATTGTGATGGTAAAACCTGCCCTGGCTTATCTTGATATTATAAGGGAAGTGAAAGATAGTGTGACCGTTCCCGTTAGTGCTTACCAGGTGGGTGGCGAATATGCAATGATTAAAGCCTCTTCTAAAATGGGGTGGCTGAATGAGGAGAAAGCTATTATTGAAACCCTTACTTCCATTAAACGAGCCGGTGCAGATCTGATTGCTACTTATTTTGCGAAGGATGCCGCGAAACTTCTTAATTAATCCTCCGGCATAAAGACAATACCCCTTTTGAGAAAGTTTAATTTTTTATAACGCTATTTGAGACCTATCAATGAAATCATCTAATTCATCCCAACTTTTTGAGCGGGCGCAGAGAAGCATTCCGGGAGGAGTAAATTCGCCAGTGCGGGCATTTAAAAGTGTCGGCGGTACACCTGTATTTATTAAAAATGCAAAAGGAGCTTACCTGTATGATGAAGATGGAAATTCATATATAGACTATATCAATTCATGGGGGCCTATGATACTTGGTCATGCATATGACCCACTCATAACTGCCATCCAGGAAAAAGTAAAAGATTCAACTTCATTTGGCACCCCCACTGAGCTCGAAATAGTAGTTGCAGAACTTATCAAGTCTATGGCGCCCAACGTAGACCTGGTGCGGATGGTGAACAGCGGAACTGAGGCATGTATGAGTGCGTTGAGGTTAGCCAGGGGTTACACCGGCAGAAATAAATTCATAAAATTTGAGGGCTGTTATCACGGACACGCTGATGCCTTTTTAGTGAAAGCGGGCAGCGGAATCGCAACATTGGGCATCCAGGCTGTACCAGGAGTTACTGAAGGGGTAGCGATAGATACATTGACAGCGCCATACAATGATATAGAAGCGGTAAAAAAATTAGTTGCCGCGAACAAAAACCAGATCGCCGCTATTTTTATTGAACCAGTCGCCGGCAATATGGGTTGCATTATACCCCGTGATGGTTTCCTTGAAAAGCTGCGCGAAATTTGTACAGCGGAAAAAATGCTGTTGATATTTGATGAAGTGATGACCGGCTTTCGCCTGTCGGCGGGTGGTGCACAGGAGAAATTAAACATCGATGCCGACCTTGTTACATTTGGTAAAGTAATCGGGGGAGGAATGCCTGTAGGCGCTTTTGGAGGAAGAAAAGAAATTATGAGCAGTATCGCCCCACTCGGTAAAGTTTACCAGGCAGGTACATTAAGCGGCAATCCTATAGCCATGATCGCTGGTTATACTCTTCTGAAAACACTTAAAGAAAATACTTCGATATATAATGAACTAGAGCAAAAAGGAGCATACCTCGAAGCGGGTTTGCATGACGTATTAAAAAAGTCAGGCAGAGATTATATCATCAACCGTATAGGTTCAATGATCAGTGTGCACTTCAGTAAAAAACCGGTACTCAATTTTGAAGATGCGTCTTCAGCAGATAACCAGTTCTTCAATAAATTTTTTCATTCAATGCTTCAGCAGGGTATTTATTTACCTCCTTCGGCTTTCGAATCATGGTTCTTAAGTAATGCGCTTACTTATGAAGATCTTGATAAGACAATACAGGCTGCGGCAAAATCACTTTAGAGAGGCAAACGCAAAAGGCAGGTAATTAATGTAGAAGCAATTCACAAGGTTTAAGCCCTGTATGCTTCTTGAATGCAGTGGAAAAATGAGATATGGAGGAATAGCCCAGCATCATGCTCACTTCCGTTACACTTAACCCTTTCTCATAAAGAAGATAACGCGCATGTTCCATACGCTGGCTCTGGTAAAAATCGAAAATGGTCGTGCCGAAAAGCTCTTTGAATCCTTTCTTGAGGTAACATTCATTGATAGCAACTTTACGGCTCAGTTCTTTTATGGTTATCGGTTCACCAATATGCTGCAGTAAAATTTCACGTGAGCGCACGATCTTCTCACGGTCATTTTCATTAGTCAGGAACTTGCACTGAAAACTTTCAATGTCCTTATCCCCGAGCATACACTCAAGGCTGTACAACAAGAGCATCTGGGTTTGAGCGTTGATATAAATATTTTCAAGGCTATCGTTGTAATTATGATTCAACAAAGCGTCCAGCACCATTGAGCTTCTTCCACAAATAGAAAGGATCTTGGAAAAAGATGACGGATGACGAAAATTCAGGATGTCATCAGTTAAGGTATTGTCAGGCTTGCTCACTCTGGCGAACTGAGAGAGGTGAAGATTGGAGAACCTGAAGCTGAGTACATCAATTGTATCAACTTTGTTCAGGCACTTCTTCATTCCGTTGTGTTTACACTCCCCGCAATCAGCTTCCTGTTGATTGCAGTAAACATTGCCTGTTACACAAAACTTTAACTCGAGGTAATTTTCCTTCGGAGAACCTTTTTTAAAATGATACACCATCATTCCGGTGTCATCCATGTTCCATTGGGGATTCCGATGGTATCTTTTTATGAAATACTGAACGGATCCTGGTATCTGGCGTTCCTTTTCCTGCAGCACTACCATCTGGTCGTGCATAACAGGTTGTTTGTATGCCAGGGTGAGAATATCAGGAGGTTGAAACACGGGGCAAATTTACGTTCTGGCAGCGATAATACCTAAACAAACAGCTAATCGAAACTTTGGTTGCTGAGGGCGGCAAGCTTAATAATATGATTGAACTGCTCTGGGGTGAGGTCGTTATAAAAAAAGTAAACAGGGTCTATCCGCTGGTTATTTTTATGCACTTCATAATGGCAGTGCGGGCCGGTGCTTTTACCGGTGCTTCCCACATAACCAATCACTTCACCACGATGTACTCTCTCTCCAACTTTTACTTTTACCCTGAACATGTGTCCATAAAGTGTTTCATACCCATACCCGTGGCTTATTATAACGTGATTGCCATAACCATTGCCACTGTTGCCGGCGGTTTTCGCCACTCCGTTCGCGGTAGCATAAATCGGTGTACCCTGTGGTGCTGTAAAGTCGAGACCTGCATGAAACCGCGGCGTTTTATAGATCGGATCGATCCTGTAGCCATATCCGGAAGCTACCCGTTTGAGATCCGAATTGCTTACGGGCTGTATTGCGGGAGTGCAGGCAAGTAACTGTTCTTTATTTTTAATGAATTCATTGAGCTGTTCATAGCTTTTATCCTGGAAAGTCATTCTTCTTTCAATTTTTTCCAGCGTAGTCATAACGGACTCTTCCAGCTCAAACCGGTCAAGGCTCATTACCAGCCGTATTTCTTTCTGCTGCTCTATTTCAATCAGACGCGCGCTGTCAGGAATGGGATTCGCCTCGAAAATAGCGCGGTAAACTTTGTTATCCCGGTCTTCAAGTACCCGCATTCTGTCCTGCAGCTTCTTTGCCCTTTCATCGAGCATCAGGTAATTTTCTTTCAGCGCTTCGTTTTGCTGCTGCAGTCTTTTTTCATTTGCAGATGGAAAATAACGGTATGCGATAGATACTATAATGATTGCAGTAACAAGTGCTGCAGATAAAAAGCCTAATATCCTGAGCAGTTGAACACGCAGGGGCGTTTCAAGCTTCTCATAGCGCAATGAATTGGTATTGTAGAAGTATTTGACTTTTTTCATCGAATATTTCTGGTGAAAGCGGTGCACGTATTTCCGTAATTTTGCACCACTTTACTGATATCCAAAATAAACAAAATTATCAATAGCCTCAGCCACCATTGTCAATTGTTCAGATTATGATGAAAAGCGCAGAGATCCGTCAGCAATTTTTGAACTTTTTCCGGTCAAAGGAACACGTAATAGTACCCTCTTCACCAATTGTTGTTAAAAACGATCCTACTCTTCTTTTCACAAATGCTGGCATGAACCAGTTCAAGGATTATTTTCTTGGAAATAAAAAACCTGAAAACCGGCGTGTGGCCGATACTCAGAAATGCTTACGCGTAAGCGGAAAGCATAACGACCTTGAAGAGGTAGGCGTTGATACCTATCACCACACAATGTTTGAAATGCTTGGCAACTGGAGCTTCGGCGACTATTTTAAGAAAGAAGCAATAGCCTGGAGCTGGGAGCTTCTGACAGACGTATACAAGCTCGATAAAAATAAAATTTACGTGACCATCTTTGAAGGCGATGGAAAAGACGGGTTGCCAGAAGATATAGAAGCATATAATGAATGGCTTAAATATGTTCCTGCTGAACGCATTCTCAAAGGAAATAAGAAAGATAACTTTTGGGAGATGGGCGATATCGGCCCTTGCGGACCATCATCCGAAATTCATGTTGATTGCCGTAGCGATGATGAGATAAAAAAAACAGAAGGCAGTACACTGGTGAACAAGGATCATCCGCAGGTAATAGAAATCTGGAACATTGTATTTATTCAGTTCAACCGTTTAAAAGACGGATCACTTCAACCGCTTCCTGAGAAACATGTAGATACAGGAATGGGGTTTGAACGACTTGTGCGCGTGATACAGGGTAAGCAAAGCAATTATGATACAGATGTTTTTTCGGATACGATTGCTGCAACTGAAAAAATTACCGGAAAAAAATATGATTACATCGATAGCAGGCAAGCAATTGCCTTTCGTGTTCTTGCAGATCATGTTCGTGCTATAAGTTTTTCCATTGCAGACGGTCAGCTTCCATCAAATACAGGTGCAGGATACGTTATCAGAAGAATACTACGACGTGCAGTTCGTTATTATTATTCTGCTCTTGAACACAAAGAGCCATTGTTACATCAGCTGATTCCGGTTATTGCAACACAGTTTGCAGATGTTTTTCCTGAGCTGAAGCAGCAATCTGAATTTGTTTCAAGAGTTGTAAGGGAAGAAGAGGAAGCATTCATGCGTACACTGGCTAAAGGCATCAACTACTTTGAAGAACATATTAGCGATCTTGACAGCCGGACGATATCCGGCGCGTTTGCGTTTACGCTTTTTGATACTTACGGATTTCCAATTGACCTTACCCTGCTGATGGCAAAAGAAAATGAATTTGATGTGGATATGCAGGATTTTCAAAGGTCATTATCGGAACAAAAGAACAGGAGCAGGGCAGCAACAACAATAGATACGGAAGACTGGATCATCGTCAATAAAAGTGACCAGTCTGCGTTTGTAGGATATAATGATCTGCTTGTTGATACTAATGTATTAAAATATAGAAAAGTTAAGGCAAAAGGAAAAGAACAATACCAGGTAGTTCTTGAAGCCACACCCTTTTATGCCGAAAGCGGAGGGCAGGTGGGAGACAAAGGCACGCTGCAGTTCGCTGATGAGAAAGTTCAGATAACAGATACCAAGAAAGAAAATAATGTTATCATTCATTTCGCAGAAACGCTTCCTGATAATATTGATAAAAATGTAACGGCGACTGTTGATTTTGAATCAAGATTGAATACTACATACAATCATACTGCAACACATTTATTGCATGCTGCACTAAGAAAAGTGCTTGGCAATCATGTAACGCAGAAAGGATCGCTTGTTGCGCCTGATGTACTGAGGTTCGACTTCTCTCATTTTTCAAAGGTGACGGATGAAGAGATCAGAAAAATAGAAATGGTAGTAAATGAGAAAATCCGGCAGAACACTCCGGTTATAATAAAAGAAATGCCTAAGGAGGAAGCCTTGAAACTAGGCGCGATGGCACTATTCGGTGAAAAATATGGAGATACAGTTCGTGTGGTTATTATCGATCAGGATTTTTCAGTTGAATTGTGCGGCGGAACACACGTAGCAAATACGGGCATGATTGGGGTGTTTACAATTATTTCAGAATCTGCTGTTGCTGCAGGAGTACGCAGGATAGAGGCGCTTACCGGCGCTGTTGCAATGAGATACATTGGCGAAAGGATCGGCCAGTTCAAATACATCAATGAATTGTTGAAAACAAGAGAACCTCTGAAAGCTATTGAAAAATTAATGGAAGATAAGAGTGCGCTTGAGAAAAAGATTGAAGGAATGGAAGCACGCTTCCTGGTTCACTTACGCAATGAACTATTGGAGAAAGATGAGATCGTTAACGGAGTAACCTTCGTGGGTGATATTGTTGAGGTTGGCAATGCAGATGCACTTAAAAAATTATGCTTTGACCTGAGAACAAGGCTTAATGATTATGTTGCCGTTGTCTGCGCCAATATCGGCGGAAAACCATTTGTTGCCGTCGGGATTTCGGATTCCGTTGTTGCTGCCAGACAACTCAATGCGGTTAAAATCATTAAAGAGGTTGTTGCTCCACTTATCAAAGGCGGCGGTGGTGGCCAGAAAAATCTTGCTACTGCCGGTGGCCAGGATGCCCATAACCTCCAGATAGTTATTGATCAGGTTAAAAAACTACTATAACTTCTCCCTCCTCCTTTCTCGTTTTTAACATTTCCGAAATATTTCGTATTTAAAAAAGTAACCTATATTTGATGTACGAAGAGTAACGTACATAAATAACAAAATAAAAACCGGTTATGAAAAGATATTTATTCAGTGCGGCTGCAATACTCCTCCTGACAACTACTGCAGCGATAGCACAGCAAACAGAAAAAAATCCTGACGCACTGCCTCAGAAAGAGAATAAACGCAACAATAAGAAGTTGAAAGAATTTGAAGAAGTGATCATTAAAAGGAAGGATCCTGAAAAAGATGCAAAAGTGACCATTGAAATAAAAGATGATGAAGTATTTGTTGATGGTAAGCCGATCGATGATTTTGTAGACGATGAAGTGAGTGTACAGAAGAGAGATGTCAACAGGTTTAATTTCATTAATCCACGATCCCCTTTCAGCATGGAAGAGGGTGCATGGTCACTTGATGGTGAAATGCATATCGAAGGCGACGGAGAACATGCGTTTCTGGGTGTAACTACTGAGGGCTCTTCAGGAGGTGCAAAAATTATGGATGTATCGGAAAACAGTGCAGCGGCAAAAGCGGGCCTGAAAAAAGATGATATCATTAGCAGGGTAAACGATAAATCAATTTTAGACCAGGAGCAGCTTTCAGCCGCAATAAGAGCATTTAAACCCGACGATAAGGTTACCATCATATATAAAAGAGATGGAAAGGAGAATAAAACAACCGCCACTCTCGGAAAAATTAAAATCAACAGAACAAGATCCCTGTACCGTCATGGTCCAGATATGCCGCCAATGGTCTTTAATTTTGATAACGATCAGCCTGGTAATTTTCAGTTCCCGGTATTCCGTCCAAAACTTGGCTTGAAAGTTCAGGATACAGAAGACGGGAAAGGCGTGAAAGTTCTTGATGTTGAAGAAGGTTCAGCTGCTGAAAAAGCTGGCATAAAACAGGATGATGTGATCACTTCCTTTGAAGGAAAAGAGGTTACCAACGCAGGAGAGCTTGCCAAAGCTTCCCGTGAAGCAAAAGATAAATCATCTATGCAACTGCAACTTAACAGAAATGGAAAACCGCAGACAATAGTAGTTAAAGTTGCAAAGAAATTGAAGACCGCTGATCTGTGATCTTCAAAATGATTGATTTTTAGTTTAAGTATCACTCTCTAATGCCGCTTTTGTTTAGAAGCGGCTTTTTTTGGTACTTTTGGCCCCT
>DATLDR010000085.1:0-29510 GCA_035525775.1 Flavitalea sp. | reverse complement strand
ATTCGTTCAGCCACCTCTTCCTGTGTGTGGTTAAGCTCTTCCATCATTCGTTTATAGCTCAGTGCAATTTCCATTGCATTAAGATCTTCGCGTTGCAGGTTTTCGAGTAAAGCAAGCTCAAGCAGTTGCTGGTCGTCCGTTTTTCTGATAAATGCCGGTATATCTTTTATGCCTGCAAGCTTTGCTGCCCGCCATCTTCTTTCACCAGCCACAAGCCTGTATTTTCCGGTTGTTATTTCAGAAACGGTAACCGGTTGAACAAGGTCATGCATTTTTATGGATTGTGCCAGTTCCTGCAAGGCCTGTTCATCAAAATCTTTACGAGGTTGTTTGGGATTGGGCTCTATGTCTCCCACCGGAATCCGTTGCATGGACACAACCGATTTTACCACTGAAGGTTTCAGCTCACCAGTGGTAGTTTTCATATCTGTGTCGATGCTTTGCAGGAGGGAACGGATACCCTTGCCCAATGCATCCTTATTTTGTTTTGGATTGGTCATGTTAATGATTTTATTGGATGCTTATTCAAGGATCCTTTCTTCCTGGCTGATCTTAGTTTTGTTATTCTTCTGCAGTACTTCTTTCGCAAGGTTCAGGTAATTCATTGAGCCCTTGCTTTGCGCGTCATATAATATCACAGGCTTGCCAACACTTGGCGCCTCACTGATGCGTGTGTTGCGGTGAATAATCGTATTGAACACCATCTCATCAAAATGTTTACGCACTTCGCTTACTACCTGGTTGCACAAACGAAGCCGTCCATCATACATCGTCATAAGAATTCCTTCAATAGCCAGTGCAGGATTCAGCCTGCTTTGTACAATTTTGATCGTATTCAGCAGTTTACCTAATCCTTCCAGCGCAAAAAATTCTGTTTGTACAGGAACAATCACAGAGTCTGCGGCAGTGAGCGCGTTTACTGTTATTAATCCAAGGGAAGGGGAGCAGTCAATGATAATGAATTCATATTCGTCCCTTACAGGTCCAAGAATATTTTTCAATACACTCTCGCGGTTCGGATAATTGATCATTTCAATTTCGGCTCCCACGAGATCTATATGTGAGGGAATAACGTCGAGATTAGGGATTTCGGATTTGAGGATAACGTCACGCGCGGGTGTTCCGTTCACCATGCAGTCGTACAGGCTCTGCTGAATATTCTGCAGGTCAAAGCCAACACCTGTAGTGCTATTGGCCTGCGGGTCGGCATCCAGCAGTAATGTCCTGAATTCCAATACCGCAAGGCTCGCTGCCAGGTTGATGGCAGACGTGGTTTTTCCCACACCACCCTTTTGATTCGCCACTCCGATAACTCTTGCCATAGATGTATATGCTTTGCAAGATAGGTTGATATGTTCTAAATTGCTGACAGGTTGGCAAAATTAAGATTTCGGTATAATATCTGGCGGGCTAGTTTATGGAAGAACGGTATATCATCATATCAGGAACAAACAGACGAGACAGCAATACAAGGAAAGTCGCCCGCCAATACCAGGATAATTTAACCGAACGAAATATTTCATCTGAAATCGTTACACTCGAAGGCATGGACCTTTCAGCCCACACGCCGGAATTCGAAGAGATGGAAAAAAATAAACTTCTCCCCGCAAAAAAATTGGTTTTCATCGTACCGGAATACAACGGAAGCATTCCTGGCGTATTGAAAACCATGCTCGACCTTTCGGATTATAAAAAAACGTGGCAGTGGAAGAAGGCATTACTGGTAGGCATCTCCACAGGACGTTCCGGAAATGTACGCGGCCTCGAACACCTTACCAGCATACTCAATTATATGAAAGTGGTGGTGCATCCCAACAAGCTGCCCATATCATCAGTACACAAGCTGCTTAATGGAAAGAATTCTATTGAAGACAGTGAAACGCTGATTGCTATTAACATCCAGATAGATGAATTTGTAAAATTTTAATGAATGCGCAATCCCACTTTTTTATGGATAATAGTAGGTATCATGGTGCTACTGGAAATTTATGTATTCCAGGCAGTGAAAATGGTGCTGCCTGCTTCTTCGCCACGTCTTCGTTTGTCCATTATCGTTATATACTGGATTTTATCTGCGTTGATGGTGGCATTGCTGCTGGCATTTCCCTACCTTAATTACGAGTCATGGCCAAAGCAATTCCGTACATACTTGTTTTCCATAATCGTTGGCGTATTTTTTTCATTGCTCATCGCATCTTTATTTCTTGCAGTTGACGACCTGCGACGTGGCGCCACATGGATCATTGTAAGGATTTTCCGGAACTACAGCGAGAACACACAGACCGGTTGTGAAAAAATAACACGCTCAGCCTTTCTCAGCTGGATTGGCCTTGGCGCAGGAGGGGCACTCTTTACAACACTCATTTATGGATTCAGCAATAAATACAATTACATCGTCAGGCGGGAAAACCTCAGCTACAAAAATCTGCCACAGGCTTTCAAAGGGATGAAAATTGTTCACATTTCAGACATACACTCAGGAAGTTTCATGGATAAGAAAGCGGTTCAGCTCGGCATTGATAAAATACTTCATGAACAAGCAGACATTATTTTATTTACAGGTGATCTCGTGAACGACAAGGCTTCTGAGATGCTTGACTACATGGATGTATTCAGCCGCCTGAAGGCACCAATGGGCGTGTATTCTACGCTTGGCAACCATGATTATGGCGACTACGCACGATGGTCGGGCCGTGAAGAAAAAGCCTCGAACCTCCAAAAACTGAAATCTATACATGGTGAACTTGGATGGCGATTACTGATGAATGAAAATGTTATTTTAAAAAAGAATGATCAGCAAATTGCACTGTTGGGAATTGAAAACTGGAGCGCTAAGGGAAATTTTCCGAGGTACGGGAAAATGAGTGACGCGTATGCCGGTACAGAGCATATCCCATTTAAAATTCTCATGAGTCATGATCCAAGCCATTGGGATGCTGAAGTAAGAGTAAAGTATGCCGATGTGGATCTTATGCTTGCAGGACATACACATGGAATGCAGTTCGGTGTTGAACTGCCTGGATTCAGATGGAGTCCTGTGCAGTATATGTATAAGCAGTGGGCCGGATTATATGAGGAAGGCAATCAAAAATTATATATCAACAGGGGTTATGGTTTTATCGGCTATCCCGGCCGCGTGGGCATATTGCCTGAAATCACTGTAATCACTTTAACATAACCTTTATTAAACGGTAACAAAAGTTGTGAGTCATAAGGATGAACTTTAAATCATTCAACTCTAAACTCTTACTGTATGAATCCTTACCAGGCATCAATTGTGAAAGAAACACCTTTCAATAAAATGATTAAACCAATCTCTTTATTTTTATTTGCTTTGGCATTAAGTACATTCAGTTTCGCCCAGGGATTTCATGTGGGTTTGAAGGGTGGGGCCAACATGTATAAAATAGAGGGCAAATCATTTAGTGAAGAATTCAATTACGGGTACAATGCAGGTTTGTTCACTGAAATCAATTTCAGTAAGCATATTGGCATCCAGCCAGAAATTCTTTGGAACCAGTCGCAGACCAAAACAACAAGTAAGTTTAAAGACATGTACAACAACGGTGTCAGCGAACTTAAAGGAGTAACATTAAATTACCTCAGTATCCCGTTACTGCTCAATCTTTCACCTTCGCGATTCATAACTTTTCAGGCAGGTCCACAGTTTGGTGTGCTATTGAATAAAGATCAGAATCTTCTTCAGAATGGAAAAAGCGCGTTCAAGACAGGTGATCTTTCTATGCTTGGCGGAGTTCAGTTGAATCTGGGAGGATTTAAATTAGGTGGCCGTTACACAGTTGGACTTACTAACATCAATGATATAGACAACCAGGACAAATGGAAGAACCAGGGATTCCAGTTGTATGCGGGGTTCAGGCTTTTGTAAGGCAGAGGGCAGAAGGCAAAAGGCAATAGACTTCTGCGGATATCTTTTGCCTTTTGCGTTTTGCGTATTGCTCACTTGGCATCAATCTTGACCTATATACACTACCCTCCAAAACATGAAGAAAATAGGGAGGGTAATGTTATTTTGTCATAGTAAAATGCTTTAATGAAAGATACTCTTTTCCTTCAGCCGGAAGAAGAAATGGATTTTATTCCGATTATCCCTTTAAATGAAAACGATTCAGATAATGGCCAGGAAACAACCATTCCCACTGAACTTCCGCTATTGCCACTTCGCAATACTGTATTATTTCCCGGTGTAGTGCTTCCTATTACAGTTGGTCGTGATAAAAGTATAAAGGCAGTTAATGATGCTTATAAGGCTGACAAATTGATAGGTGTTGTTGCGCAAAAAGACAGTGAAGTAGAAGATCCAACAGTCAGCGATCTTGAAGACATAGGCACAATTGCAAGAATAGTGAAGCTGATCAAAATGCCTGATGGAGGTACAACCGTCATCATTCAGGGCAAAACCCGTTTCAAAGTAGGCAGTATCATCACTGATGATCCTTATTTTAAAGCAAAAATTGAAACGCTTCAGGAGCCGGAAGTGCCGGGGAATCAGGATTTCGAAGCATATGTATCAAATATAAAAGACCTTGCTACACAGATCATCCAGCTTTCACCTAATATTCCTTCTGAAGCGGGTATCATTCTCAAAAATATTGAGAACCCTTCTTTTCTCATTCACTTCATTTCCAGCAACCTTAATACAGAACTGATAGAAAAGCAGAAATTGCTTGAGCTGAATAATATACAGGCACGCGCAGACCTGCTGATGCAGTTACTGCAACGTGAGCTTCAGTTTGCGGAGCTTAAAAATAAAGTGACTGTAAAAACAAAAACTGAATTAGATAAACAGCAACGCGAATACTTTTTACAGCAGCAGCTAAAAAGCATTAAAGATGAGCTCGGCGGAGACAATAACGACCGGGAAATAAAGGAAATGGAGAAAAAGGCGGAGTCGAAAAAATGGCCGCCGGCAACACAGGAAATGTTTACGAAGGGCATCGAAAAGCTTGAGAGGATGCATCCTACCACACCGGATTATTCAATAGTATACAACCACCTCGATCTCATTCTCGACCTTCCGTGGCAAGAATACACCGCAGATTTATACGATCTAAAAAAAGCTAAAAAAATTCTCGATCATGATCATTACGGAATGGCTAAAGTAAAAGAACGTATTCTTGAATACCTCGCGGTACTGAAACTGAAAGGCGACATGAAGAGCCCTATATTATGTTTTGTCGGGCCTCCGGGAATTGGTAAAACATCTTTAGGAAGAAGTATTGCCAGTGCTATTGGTCGAAAATATGTAAGGTTAAGTCTTGGCGGCCTTCACGACGAAAGTGAAATTCGTGGTCACCGCAAAACATACATCGGCGCTATGCCGGGGAGGATCATACAATCCATAAGAAAAATAAAATCATCGAACCCGGTGATGATACTTGATGAAATTGATAAAGTGGGTCATGATATGCGTGGTGATCCGTCATCTGCACTACTTGAAGTTCTTGATCCCGAGCAGAACAATACTTTTTATGATAATTACCTGGAGCTGGAATACGATCTGAGTAAAGTATTATTTATTGCCACCGCCAACGATGTCAACAATATACAGCCTGCATTGCGCGACCGGCTCGAGATCATCAACCTAAGCGGTTATGCTGTTGAAGAAAAAGTTGAAATCGCGAAACGCCACCTGGTGCCTAAGCAGCGCGAGGCGCATGGGCTCAAAGACAGGAAATTCAACATCGGCGATAAGGTTATAGAAAAGATCATTCAGGATTATACAAGGGAAAGTGGTGTTCGCGAACTTGACAGGTATCTCGCTTCAATAATGAGATTCGAGGCGAAGGAATTTGCCATGAAGAACAGGATGCGTTCGATCATGAAACTTCCTGATATTGAAAAAATACTGGGCCGCGCTAAATATAGTAACGAACTATATAAAGTTGCAAATATGCCTGGAGTTGCGGTTGGGCTTGCGTGGACTTATGTTGGCGGGGACATACTGTTTGTTGAAACCAGTTTAAGTGATGGCAAGGGCGACCTGAAACTTACAGGTAATCTTGGTAACGTAATGAAAGAAAGTGCCACTACGGCATTAACCTATCTTCAGTCAAATGCTCGTAAGCTGGATATAGATCCTGAGATATTCAGCAGGAAAGTGATTCATGTGCATGTGCCCGAAGGAGCTGTTCCGAAAGACGGTCCCAGTGCTGGTGTTACCATGATCACTTCTATAGCATCTGCCCTTACCGGTAAGAAGGTGAAGTCTTACCTGGGCATGACAGGAGAGATTACTCTACGCGGACAGGTACTTCCTGTTGGTGGGATAAAAGAAAAAATTCTTGCAGCAAAGCGGGCCGGATTGAAAGAGATTATTCTGTGCTGGCAGAATGAAAAAGACATTGAAGAAATAGATCCGGAATTTATTAAGGGTGTAAAATTTAATTATGTGAAAACGATGCAGCAGGTGCTTGAGATTGCCCTTGGATAAAATTTTCGAAAATCATTCTATATAAACAAATTTTCTTCCATACCATATCTTCAATGAATCCCTGATCCTTGCAGTATCTGCAGGTGTAGCGGGTAATACAAAGTACAGTTTAAATAAAGTTGAATCTTTTGATTCCATTTTTACAGGAGTAAAATTATTCACGAGCTGGTTATACCTGCGTAATGCCCTTTCTTTATTAGCGGTGCGTTCTATTATGAATTTATAAGTGCCGGCCTTTTGTACAGTATCAACCGCATGATGAAATGAATCAGGCATATTGCTAATACGTGTTGAATCCTCTGCAGGAATTACTGAGATTTTTTCATTCTCGCGCGCCGGTGGAGTGCTGTTCCTGTTATACAGAACATATCCGCCCCATATTACAATGATAATTCCGGCAATGGCACCCAATGCGATCAGCACTTTTCTACCGCTTGTACCCTGAACTGCTGTATCAAGGAAAAATGGTTGTTCTTTTTCAACCTGGCCTTCACTTTCACCGCTGTGAGGTTCCATTTTATGCTGCTGTGGAGGACCTGATCTGAATTCAAGTTTTCCTTCACGCGTTTTTTGAAGTGATCCAATGCCCTCAATTATAAATGGCTTGCCTATGTTGAGCAGAATCTTTCCGTCGGATAAAAATGAATCAAGGTCGGATTCAGCAAGTGGTTTTATCTTTCCGGTTTCAGTTCTTATAAAATTGATGAACTGTTCATCAGGTGCACTGACCTGTTGCTGTGAGAAGCGTATGTTGAGTAAAAATTCCGGGAAAAGTTTATCATTAGCATCCGGAATAGTGATGGAAGGATCTAATGTGAATTCACCTATTCCGGGTAATCTTAATTTTTTTTCCTGGTAGAGATATTTTGAGAATAAGGAAGACAGTTTCAAGATATAGGGATTTGTGCCACAAGTTAAAGATTAATTGCTGGTAAGCAAAGCTTCGTGAACGATAGCACGTAAATTTGCGCTACAATACTTCATATTGTTTATCGTTATGCTCGACCAGAAAGAAAAATTATTTGTTGATTATTGGGAACACAACCGGATGAAAGAAAAGAAAATTGTATACCAGGTGCTTACAGGATTACCGATAGGTTTACTTTTCTCGCTCCCTATAATATTAATCTTATTCACCGGGCGGTATTGGTTTAAACGGGCAGATATGGTAGCAAATGCGGAGTTAAGCGCTGTAGTGCTGGTTGCAGCGGTTCTGATCATTGCACTATTTGTTGCGCTACTGTACAAAAGACATCAATGGGATATGAAAGAACAGCAATACAAACAGCTTAAAATAAAGGAAAACCGTAAAGTTTAACCCTCATAGATTAAATGCAACGAAACTGCATATGGTACTGTCAATAGCGTAATCAATTATCCGTAACAAAAAATTTCAAATGTTAAAAAACCTGTTTTTCATATTTGGTATCACTATCGCAGGAGTTTCATGCCTCAAATCCAGTGAAAGAACATGTGCGTATCCTGTCATGAATATTACAGCACCTGAGGCTGAACAGGATTCTATACAAAATTATCTGGATTCTAACAATATAGAGGCAGTGCATGACCCATCTGGATTTTATTATAAGATATTGAACCCGGGATCAGGAACTGAGGGCATGAAGTTATGTTCAGAAATCCTGATAGATTACAAAGGCCAGTTCAAAAATGGCCAGATCTTCGACCAGGCTAATGATGCTTATTTGGTACTTGGCGCATTGATCGAAGGCTGGAAAAAAGGCATTCCACTGATCAAAAAAGGAGGAGAGATCAATTTATACATTCCGCCTACGTTGGGATATGGCAACAAGGATCTTGTTGATAAAAATACCGGTGCAGTGCTTATTCCGGCCAATTCAATGCTCATCTTCAATGTAAAGCTCAAAGATTACACGCCGGGATATTAATCTTATTTTTACCGCAAAATACCACTTGCCACACGAAGCCATCTCCGTATTCGATATTTTCAAAATAGGCGTAGGTCCTTCCAGTTCTCATACACTTGGTCCATGGCGTGCAGCACAACGCTTTATTGATTTCATTGAAGAATATCATGCATTAACTGATGTTACCTCTATCCGTGTTTTATTATATGGGTCTCTTGCTAAAACAGGTATCGGACACGGAACAGATATAGCGGTGCAACTTGGACTATCGGGCGACGATCCGGTAACCTGTGATGTCAACAGCATTGCAGCGAAAATCTCAGGCATAGCCAAAATGAAAATTTTATTGCTGAAAGGCTTGCATGAAGTAGACTTTGAACCTCGTGAGGACATCGAGTTCTTTATAACCGAATCGCTTCCTTTCCATCCCAACGGACTAACATTTCTGGCGACTTTAAAAAACGGCGAACAGATTGCTGCAACATACTATTCTGTTGGTGGCGGATTTGTTGTGCAGGAAGATGAGCAGTTGTCTCGCGCTTCGGCTGTGCAATTGCCGTTTCCGATCAATAAAGCTGATGATATTCTGCACTGGTGCAGAAAAACCGGGCTTTCCATACACGAAGTGGTACTGGAAAATGAAAGTACGTGGAGAAGCGAGCAGGAAACTCGTGACGGCCTGTATGACATTTGGAACATAATGAAACAATGTATGTACAGAGGTTGTCATGCCGAGGGTGAATTGCCTGGTGGCTTAAATGTAAAAAGAAGGGCAGCATCACTGAATAAAAAGCTGTTGAAAGACGTTCAATATAACAACTATCAGGAATGGGTAAACGCAATCAGGAAAGGAGGGAATGATTTCCGCTACACGCTGGATTGGGTAAGCTGTTTTGCACTGGCCGTGAATGAAGAAAATGCTTCTTTTGGAAGAGTGGTTACCGCGCCAACAAATGGAGCAGCAGGTGTGATACCCGCAGTGATGCAATACTTTGCGATATTCAATAACGGCGATGACGAAAAAATAATCCAGTTCATGTTAACTGCTGCTGAGATCGGCAGCATTTTTAAAAAAGGAGCAACAATTTCTGCCGCAATGGGTGGTTGCCAGGCGGAGATTGGTGTATCATCGGCAATGGCGGCTGCAGGACTCACAGAAGCTTCAGGAGGCACACAAAGGCAGGCGCTGATGGCTGCTGAAATTGCGATGGAACACCATCTTGGAATGACCTGTGATCCTATTGGCGGGCTTGTTCAGATTCCCTGTATAGAAAGAAACACGATGGGTGCGATAAAAGCTATTACGGCATCGCAACTGGCATTGCAGAGCACTCCGGACTTCGCAAAAGTATCTCTTGATGGTGTGATCAGCACGATGTGGGATACCGCAAAGGATATGAACTTCAAGTATAAAGAAACTGCTGAAGGAGGGTTAGCTGTCAACGTGCCTCTGGGCCTTAAAGAGTGTTGAGGGGGCAGAGGGCAAAGGGCAAAAGGCAAAAGATAAAAGTACAATGGGATTGCCCGCTTAAACTGATGTGTATTAAAGTATTCATTTTTTAAACTTAGTCTTCTAGCTTCTACCCTCTGTCTTCTGCCCTCTGCCCTTTGCCCCCTAATACTCCACCACATGCTTATACAACGTATCACGTTCCACAGGTTTACGCTTTACTTGTTTTATTAAAGTAACCAACTGCTCCGTACTCATAGAAGGAGATTGCTCTTCAGATCCGGCCATAGAATAAATCTTTGTTGAATCATCAATCGTTCCATCGATATCATTTACACCAAACGCAAGTGTTAGCTGTGCATTCTGGCGACCAAGCATAGGCCAGTATGCTTTAAGATGCGAAAAATTATCCAGGTACAATCGTGCGACAGCATACATTTTCATGTCTTCTACCATCGTGCTTTCGGGAACATCGCTCATCTCATTATCCTTGTTGCGGAATTTAAGCGGAATGAATGTGTTGAAACCGTTTGTTTTATCCTGCAGCTGCCGCAATCTTTCCATATGGTCGATGCGGTGTTCATATTTTTCAATGTGCCCATACAGCATGGTGGCATTGGAAGCCATGCCAAGTACATGTGCAGTTTCATGGATCAGCAACCAACCTGTTGCATCAACCTTGTCATCTGCTATCTGTTCCCGTATTTCAGGATGGAAGATCTCTGCGCCACCACCAGGCAGTGAATCAAGACCTGCGTTTTTAAGATACTGCATTCCTTCCTGAACACTCATCTTTGCCTTACGGAACATATAATCCAGTTCCACTGCTGTAAAGCCTTTGATGTGGAGATCGGGACGGTGTTGTTTAATTTTTCTCAGCAGTTCAGCAAAAAATTCAAGATTCATTTTCGGATGAACTCCTCCTACAATATGTACCTCAGTAACGGGTTGGCTGTCGTATTGCTTTACAATGTTCAGCATACTTTCGAGGCTTAGTTCCCATCCTTCATCGCGATGGGCATACAGCCTGGAATAGGAACAAAATTTACATGCGAATACACACACATTCGTCGGCTCTATGTGAAAATTCCTGTTGAAGTAAGTAGTGTTACCATGTAATCTTTCTCTTACAAAATTAGCAAGTGCACCGAGGTAAGGGAGGCTTGCATTATTAAATAGATATAATCCATCTTCTTGGGTTATTCTTTCTTTTGCAATGATCTTTGATGCGATGTTTTTTAAATTCACATCTTTTTCATTGCTGATGATCAGTTCTACAGGAAGCATTTCGCAAAATTAAGCTCACCCGCTTTCATTCCTTCAACTTTTTTGTTAATTGCTTCAGGTCATCGAGAGTGCCTTCTGTAATGAAGTCTGTGCTTCCATCTACACTGCACTAGAAATCTATTCTGAAATGTGTGCGGTGTTCCTTAAAAAACGAGTTGTAACCCAGTCTACCGGTATTGGGGCGACTTGTAATTTTTTATTATCCCAGTGCACCCGCAATGCACCCGCACATGAGGCAGGCAATAGTGCCGCCCAGCAATGCTTTAAGACCTAATTCAGTTAGATTTTTGCGCTGATTCGGTGCAAGCTGGCTGATGCCGCCTATCTGTATACCTATTGAAGCAAAATTAGCAAAGCCGCAAAGCGCGTAAGTAGTGATAAGAATGGACTTTGGATCTGAAATAATACCTGATTGTTTCATCTGTCCAAAAGAGAAGTAAGCAACGAATTCATTAAGAATAGTTTTTTCTCCAAGCAGCTGACCTACCTGCACCATATCTTTTGAATTAATTCCTATAAGCCAGGCCACAGGTGAAAATATATATCCGAGGATCAGTTGTAAACTTAAAGAGTTATATCGCCCGTTTGTTATAGACTTGATATGGTCATTTAAGTTGAACCAGTATCCTGCAGCGCCTAATATCCAGTTACATAAATACATAAGTGCAGTGAATACGATCAGCATTGCGGCAACATTCACAGCAAGCTTTAAACCGTCTGTAGTGCCAAGGGAAACCGCATCCAGAAAATTATTACCGATCTTTTCTCTTGGAACTTTTAGTTCGCGCATCACTGGTTCTGTTTGCGGAAACAGCATTTTCGAAACTACAATCGCCGCAGGTGCACTCATAATGCTCTGGCTGAGCATATGAAGCGCAAAATATTGCCGCTGCGTAACATCATCGCCACCGAGAAAACCAACGTATGCAGCCAGTACACTGCCAGCAGTATTAGCCATTCCTCCAACCATGATACAAAGAATTTCAGATCTGTTCATCCTGTCAAGAAACGGCCTGATCATGAGAGGCGCTTCAGTTTGTCCCAGAAAAATATTAGCAGCAGTGGAAACACTTTCCGGTCCTGATATACCAAGCTTTTTCAGCATCCAGGCGAAAAAATGAACAACCTTCTGGAGTATACCTAGGTAATAGAACACTGCTGATAATGCAGAAAAGAAAATGATAACCGGCAGCACCTGCACAGCAAAAATGTAACCCCATGAGCCAAGCGGATCAGCAAGCTTATTGAACATGAATTCTGCTCCCTTATGACCAACGCCGATCACGTCTACAAAAACTTTGGATACCCATGTAAAAAATATTCTGATAAAGTCAACCCTGAGAATACCGAGTGCAAACGATACCTGAGCAATGATTCCTGTCACCACCAGTTTCCAGTTTATCGCCCTTCTGTTATTACTGAAAATGAAACATACAATCAACAGGAAAGTCATTCCCAGGATACCCCTTCCTATACTTGCCCATAGCATTGATGTAAACATTCAAGACAGTTGATATGGCAAAATACTTATAATTAAGTAAGGGCATGAAAAAAGCAGGCTCCATGGCCTGCTTCTTCAATTTCATTTATGCAAGTATTATGCAGCCGGTGCGCCGATGTGAGCTTCAATCTTTTTTACAAAGTTTGATTTCGGTTGTGCCCCTACGAGCTTGTCAACTACTTTGCCATCTTTGATAAATAATATCGCAGGAATAGAAGTGATACCATAGTTAACAGATAACTGAGGATTATGATCCACGTTAACCTTACCAATATTTACCTTGCCGTTATATTCCTTAGAAAGCTCTTCGATCACAGGACCAATTGCACGACAGGGACCGCACCATTCAGCCCAGAAATCGATTACTGTTAATTTATCTGAAGACAAGACTTTCTCCTGGAAATTTGAGTCCGTAAATTCTGCAGCCATAACTGTTATTTTAAATTTATATGTTTATATACTGTTTGCAAATTTATAACCAAATGCAAGATACACTGAAATCCTGCTTATGCTGTCAGCACCTGTACACTTATATCCCCATTTTCCTCAAGAAATGCAGCCATTTCGTCATTCATTTCAAAGCCTGTTTCCCTCGTAAAAAGGCTCACTCTGGCATTCAGACGGGGCTCTGTAATGTTTAATTTGAGTCCTGATCTGCCGGGATGCTTTTTAACATTTTCCTCCAAAAACGTTAACAATTGTTCATTTACCTGCTTCGCTTCCAATTCAAGGACCAGTTGCCGGGTTAGCTGTTGCTTAATATTTTCGAGCATCGTCATTCTGTCGATCTTGAATTCGAATTCAGCCTTGTTGAATCGTTGTTTGAATGAACCGGTGATATAAAGATTCCTGCCTTTTTCAAGGAACTGAGAATACCTCGCATAATCATCACCCCACAACATGAATTCCGATTTGCCCGTATAGTCTTCTATAAAAAACGATCCGAATTGCTTACCGGTACGAGACACCCTATGCTGTGCATCTACAACGAGGCCTGCGATTCTGAAAACTTTACCACCATTTGCTTGTAAATTGACAGCTTCCTTTATCTCATTGAACTCACCAAGCTTTGTGATACCATAATACGCAATTTCAAATTTGAAATGGTCAAGCGGATGTCCACTCATGAACATGCCGGTTACATCTTTTTCATGTTCCAGCAATTCGGTAAGTGTCCATGGTTCACAGTTTGGAATTTTTGGTGGAACAACATCAGGCATTGCAAAATCTCCGAATAAAGTATTTGTTGAAACCGATGCATTCATCTGGTATACGTTGCCGAATTTTATGATCTTCTCCAGACCTGTAACGGTTTCTCCGGTCGCAATATGGAAATACTGAGCCCTGTGCATTTCTTTGAATCCGTCGAATGCTCCCGCATATACCAGGTTCTCGAGTGTCTTTTTATTTACAGTTCTGTGATTGATCCGTTTGATCATTTCAAAAACCGATTTGAACGGACCATTTTTTTCCCTTTCTTCTATAATGCTTTCAACTGCTGATTCACCCACACCTTTCAACCCTCCAAGCCCGAACCGGATCTCCTTCTTCATATTAACAGCAAATCCTTTTTTTGATTCATTAACATCAGGACCCAGTACCATCTGTCCCATTCTCTTACATTCTTCCATGAAGAAAGTGATTTTCTCAATACTGCCGGCGTTATTCAGTACAGAAGCCATGTACTCAGCAGGGTAATGCGCTTTCAAGTATGCTGTCTGGTAAGCTACATAGGCGTAGCAGGTAGAATGCGATTTATTGAAAGCATATTGCGCAAACGCTTCCCAGTCGGTCCAGATCTTTTCCAGTTTGGTTGCCGGATGATTTTTTTTAGTGGCACCTTCAATGAACTGTGCTTTCATCTTATCAAGTACCGATTTTTGCTTTTTACCCATTGCTTTACGCAAAACATCCGCATCGCCTTTGCTGAAACCTGCTATTTTTTGCGCAAGCAGCATCACCTGCTCCTGGTAAACGGTGATACCATATGTTTCTTTAAGGTATTCTTCCATTACCGGAAGATCATAAGTGATCTGCTGCTTTCCATGTTTTCTGTCAACATAGTCAGGAATGTAAGCCATCGGGCCGGGTCTGTACAAAGCATTCATCGCAATGAGATCGGCAAACTTGTCGGGCTTCAGCTCGCGCAGGTATTTCTGCATACCCGGACTTTCAAACTGGAATGTTCCAATTGTATCCCCTCTCTGGTATAGTTCAAATGTTTTTTTGTCATCAAGCGGAATGTTGTCAATGTCTATTGTAATACTATGATTTTCCCTGATCATCTCAAGTGCATTCTTGATGATCGTAAGTGTTTTCAATCCAAGAAAGTCCATCTTGATAACGCCGGCATCTTCTATGATGCTTCCCTCGATCTGTGTTACCCATAATTCCGACTCTTTGGATGTGCATACAGGAATGAGTGATGTAAGATCTGTTGGCGCAATGATAATACCCGCAGCATGTATACCGGTGTTTCTTACGGAACCTTCCAGTCGTTCTGCCGTTCTCAGCACTTCACCATCTAGTGAGGTGCCCTTATACAGACCGCGGATCTTTTTAACCGTTTCTATTTCTTCTGAACCTAAACCTTCTTTTTCTTCGAGCGAATGTTCTCCTTCTTTTACCGTGAGCGGTGCATTCAAAATTCTTTTAAGAGTAATGCCGGGTCTGTCAGGAATTAGTTTTGCAAGTGCATTTGATTCCGGCAAAGGCAGATCAAGTGTACGTGCAACATCCTTAATGCTCATTTTTGCAGCCATCGTACCATAAGTGATGATCTGCGCTACCTGGTTCTTTCCATATTTATCTACAACATAGTCTATCACTTTCTGCCTTCCTTCATCATCAAAGTCAGTGTCGATATCGGGCATCGACTTTCTGTCAGGATTCAGGAACCTTTCGAACAGCAAATTATATTTTATAGGATCTATATTAGTAATACCGATGCAATAGGCTACTACACTTCCCGCCGCGGACCCTCTGCCCGGACCAACATACACACCAAGATCTCGTCCTGCCCTGATAAAATCGCTCACAATGAGGAAGTAACCTGCAAATCCCATTGTCTGTATCGTGAATAATTCAAAGTCGATTCGTTCACGGATCTCAGGAGTAAGATCGCCATAGCGTTTTGCGGCGCCTTCCATCGTGATATGCTTGAGGTATTCCCATTGGTTCAGGTTTGCATCAGTATGTATCTGAAAGTTTGCTGGTATAGGAAAAGCGGGAAGCAGAATATCCTTTTTAAGATTAAGCAGTTCTACCTTGTCAACAATAATATTTGTATTATCAATTGCTTCAGGAACATCTTTGAAAAGTTCCTGCATCTCCGCTTTTGTTTTAAAATAAAACTGGTCGTTTGGAAATTTGAAACGCCTGTCTTTCACATGCACATCATCATTAACAAAGTCGTCGTATCCGGGTGTGCTTTTCTTTTCACCTGTATTGATACAAAGCAGAATGTCGTGTGCATTGAAATCTTCACGGTCGGTGTAGTGACTATCGTTGGTGGCAATTACCGGAACATTGAATTTTTTTGCAAACTTAAGCAGGGCTTCATTTATTATTTCCTGCTCCTTAAGGTTGTGCCTTTGTATCTCTATGAAAAAATCTTCGCCAAATATATCCAGCCACCATTTGAATTCTTTTTCGCCTGCATCTTCTCCGCTGGTAAGTATTGCCTGAGGAACATGTGCTCCGATGCAGCACGTTGTGGCGATAAGCCCTTCATGATATTTTTCTATCAGCTGCTTGTCTATCCGGGGATATTTGCTGTACATCCCTTCAATATAACCCAGTGATGTAAGTTTGATGAGGTTCTGGTAACCGGTTTTATTTTTTGCAAGAAGCACCTGGTGAAAACGGTTGTCTTTCTGATCTTTCGTAAATGATTTCCTGGTACGGTCGTCTACTATATAAAATTCACAACCGATAATAGGCTTCACTTTAAGTGAACCATCATCATTTTTATGTTTATAAGCTTCCGAAACAAATTCAAAGGCCCCGAACATATTACCATGATCTGTAATTGCAATAGCGGGCATATTGTCTTTCATTGCTTTTTGGAAAAGACTTTTTATTGAAGCCTGTCCGTCGAGCAGTGAAAATTGCGTATGAACATGGAGATGGGAGAACCGGCACATTGGTACAATATTAGCTAATAATGCAACTTAATCCGGTGAGGAATATTCGCTATTTTTGCTCAAGTTGTGAAGAACTTTTTTTACCTCATAATAACAGTTGTCCTGTTTACATCGTGCACGGCCACGCGTAAATCATATCCTGGTAGCACGTCTGCACCCCCGCCAAAACAGTTACCGCGTGATCCCCAATATCTTGAAAATATTTCTATAAAGCCATTCGAAGAAAAAAAGAAGGCAAACACGAATGCTCCTATTACTGTTGGTAATGCCAACGTGCCTGGAATGGTGTATTCTACAGATATAGAAAAGTGTAATGCGCTTCAATTTAAATATGCAATCCTAATGGGTGAACCTGTGGAAGCCGTTACAAATGAAAGACTCGTCGCTTTTCTTGAAACCTGGTACGGAACGCCATACAAATACGGCGGTGGAGATAAGGCCGGCATAGATTGTTCAGCTTTCTGTTCTATGCTGCTGGATTCAGTTTATGGTGTTGTACTTCCCAGAACCGCCAAAAGCCAGTATGAAATGGGCATTAAAGTGAAAAAAGAACAACTGGAGCAGGGTGACCTTGTTTTTTTCAATACAACAGGTGGTATATCTCATGTAGGCGTTTTTCTCGCTAACAATAAATTTGTACATGCCGCTACATCAAACGGGGTAATGATCAGCGACCTGGAAGACATGTACTATAAAAAAAGATTTATTGGCGCCAGCCGTGTTAAATAATGTTTCTCGCCCTGTTTCTTACCGAGCTCAATACATGAAAAAGATCTGGTGTTAATTTCAAAAAATATACGCATGTTCCGTACAACACCATAAACGTTAATGTGCGTGCAAAAATCCATTCAATGCCAATGAAGCGGTTATAAATCAAATAACAAATGGTATAACAAATAATACCCGAAATAACGGTAAAGAATGTTTTGCTGTTAAATGGATGCATCTTCACTTTTTTCCATAAAAAAATACAACGGATAAGATTATACATAGTAAAAGCGAACAGGTTTGATATGGCAGGTCCAATCACACCCAGGTGCTTTGTGAGTAAATAATTAAGGGGCAGGGCAAGAGATAATAATATAAGTCCGGTAAAAAATTCAAACCTCCAGTATATGGATGTAGAAATGATCTGCGCATTCAATCCTGTGCCCATATCAAGTATGCGCATAATTCCAATATAAAAAAACACAGGCATTGCAAACAAGTAACTTTCTTTCAGTGAAAATGTTTCAATGCCATCATAAAAATTCATAAAGATGATGCAGAACATAGCAACTGAAAATATCAGCTGGTTGATGGATGACCGCTGGTAAATTCTTCTGATCTTGTCGAGGTCTTTGTCTTTCCACGCACGTGATAACGGTGCTATCGCTGCAGAAATTATTCCGCGCTGTGGTGCCTGTATAAGGCTCGCTATATTTTGAGCCAGTGAATATATTCCTGCATAGGCAAGTCCGTTCGGCAATACAGCCGCTATCACGAGTGTATCAAATACATTAGCAACGGTAAACACCAATCCACCACTCCACACAAAAGAGACCAGCGTCAGGATCTTTTTATAATATTTCCTGGTAACCCTGCTTATGCTGAAAGTAAAGGTGATCCGTTTTGTTATTAGTAGCCACGCTCCAAGAACAAATGCAAGCAATATATAAGTGGTGGCATATATTTTAATAAAACCATCAAACAGTGGAATAATGCCGAAGAAAAAGAAAACAATCAGTATAGTGGTAAATAACCTGAAGAGCACCTCTCTTAAAAAGTTAGTGACCACCGACAATTTTTCCTGCCACGCGTATGCCTCAAGCACACTGTATATGGTTAAGCCGAAGCCAAACGGAAATAGCCATGCATAATACTTAACAAGATCCGGTGCATTGGTAACATATTTCTGTACAACAAGATTCCGTATAAAGAAACCTATGATCACGATAATGGTGAATCCTATGGTACTGCTTACCAAAGCCCAGGAGAGCAGGTCGTTCCTGTTTGCGGGCACATTGTCTTTATAGTAAGGATAAAATTTATAGATGTACGACTGCATACCCAGGTTCGCAAATGAGAACATGATATTTGCTATCGCAATGAATGTGCTGACAAGTCCGTATTGAGATTCTGTAAAACTTCCTTCTTTTGTAAACAGGTAGGTATTAACAAATCCAAGAGCAAAGCCAAAGTACACGATCACTGAAGAAATTATACTTTGCCGCCTGATGTTGCTCATGCGCAAATATATTACATCTTACTGCTGGCAACATAAAAGTTCGGGTTTACAGTAATTGTAGAACTGGTTACCGGCACTGTTTTCCAGCTTTCTCCGGGATATATCCATATGTCCTTATCCGTTATTATTTTCACCGGCATATCAAATCCTTCAACACAATTGCTCCAGCGGTAAGCGAGGTTTCCATTGTCAAATTTATATTGCAGAACAGGTATATTGGCAGTTCTCAGATACTGGTCGAAAACCTTACTCAGGTTTCTGCCTGCCATCGAATTGATGTATTGCTCAATGTCTGCACCTGTCACTGTTTTATGATAGAAAGTTGTGTTCATACCTCTGAGCATCTGCCTGAATTTTTCATCATCATTCACTATCTCGCGGATCATATGCACAAGCGTTGCGCCTTTCTCATACATATCAGTTGACCCTTCTTCGTTCATCCCGTATTTGCCGGTAATACGTTTGTCGTTTTTTATAATTCTTCTTAAACCAATATTATATTCATAGCCTGCTTGTTTTCCTGACTGGCATTCGGTGTACAATGTTTCGCTGTAACTGGTAAATCCTTCATGCACCCAAAGGTCTGCGATGTCGTTAGTAGTAATATTGTTGCCGAACCATTCATGACCGCTTTCATGAACAATAATATAATCCCATTTGTTTCCCCATCCCGTTCCTGAACGGTCTTTGCCGAGATAACCATTGCCAAACTTATTTCCGTAAGCAATCGCACTCTGGTGTTCCATACCCAGATGCGGTGCTTCAACGAGCTTGTATCCGTCTGCATAAAAAGGATAGGGTCCGAACCAGTACTCAAAGCATTTCATCATCAACGGCACCTGTGTAAATTGTTTCTTTGCCTTTTCTTCATCTTCTTTTAATGCCCAGTAATCGAGAGTCAGGTCGCCTTTTTCTCCTTTATAATTTTCTGACCAGTGAACGTAATTACCTATATAAGGAATAATGTTATAGTTGTTGATAGGATTTGTAACCGCCCATGAATATTTTGCTTTATTATATCCCGCATCACTTTTGTTACGTAGTCTGCCATTGCCAACAGCCACCAGTGTGTCGGGAACAATAATTGAAAGCAATGCACTGTCTGGCTCATCGCCCTGGTAATCCTTGCATGGATACCAGATACTTGCTCCGAGCGACTGACATGCTACACTGATCCACGGATTTCCATTCTTATCGTGTTTCCAAATCCATCCGCCATCCCATGGGGGGCTTACAGCTTCCTGCGGTACACCGGCAAATTTTATTTGTAATGCGCAAACCGCTCCTTTTTTTATTTCGTTTTTAAAATCCAGGTAGTAAACATTTTTATGTCTTTGAAATGAAACATTCTTGGTTTTTCCTTCTCCCTTCTCCCTTCTCCCTTCTCCCTTCTCAATTATCTCAACAATCTCCATTGGTTCCTGCAAATCAATCTGCATGCGGTTGCCCGGCATTATAGCTTTAAATGTAATAATGTTGCTTCCTGTAATACTTTTATTTATCGCATCAGGTTCAACAGTAATATCATACTTCAACACATCCCACCATGCACGTTCGGGCGTAATGGATCCTCTCAGTGAATCCTGTGCAATGCAGGGTTGCATGATAAAAATTATAAGCAATAACTGTAATAACTTACGCATGAATGAAGCAGGCGATTAAATATATCAATGATATGCAAGTAAAGGGTTTATTATGGTTTTTACCTTTAACGCTGTTCCTTTTTGCGTGCCATAATAAGCGTTCCTCATCAAAACAGGTTTTTCGTTATAACGAGGCATCGAACATTGCCACACTGGATCCTGCTTTTTCCAAAAATCAATCCATCATATGGGCTGTTCACCAGGTATTCAATACACTTGTTGAGACAGACAGCAACTTGAATATTGTTCCATCACTTGCCTGGCGGTGGCACATTTCGGATGACCGTTTACGATATACTTTCTATCTCAGGCAAGATGTTTTTTTCCACGATAACGATGCATTTAAGGAGGGAAAGGGAAGAAAGATGACGGCGCATGATGTTGAATACAGTTTCAAACGGATTATCGATAAAAAAACAGCGAGCAGTGGAGCATGGATATTCAACACACGAATCGATACTGTCAACCCTTTCCATGCCGTGAACGATTCTGTTTTTGAGTTGACACTTATACGGCCATTCACCCCTTTGCCCGGATTATTATCGATGCAGTATTGCTCCATTGTGCCACATGAAGTGGTAGAAAAGTATGGTAAAGACTTTAGAAGCCACCCTTGCGGAACCGGGCCTTTCAGGTTTAAGTCATGGGAAGAAGGTCAGTCCCTGATCCTCCTGAAGAATGAGAATTATTTTGAAAAAGATCAGGCGGGTAACCGCCTCCCTTATCTTGATGCAATTCAAACAACTTTCTTTAATAATAAGGCTACCGAATTCCTGATGTTCAGGCAGGGTAAACTTGATTTCATCAATGATATAGACGCATCTTTTAAAGATGAAATTCTCAGCAAGAAAGGCGAACTAAAACAGGAATGGCAGGGAAAGATCACGCTTTCCAAACATCCTTATCTGAATACAGAATACCTGGGCATACTGGTAGACACTTCCAATACACTAGTAAAAAACACTCCGTTGAGCCGTAAAAAAGTAAGACAGGCCATTAATTATGGGTTCGACCGGAATAAGATGATGATGTATCTCAGAAACTCGATCGGCATACCTGCACACAGTGGTTTTGTACCCAAAGGATTGCCTTCCTTTGATGAGTTTTCCGTAGAAGGCTATACATATCACCCTGCCCTTGCAAGACATTTATTAAAAGAAGCAGGCTACCCCGACGGCAAAAATCTTCCGGTTATCCGGTTGTTTACTATTTCGGTGTATGCTGAACTTGCAAGCTTTATTGCTAAGGAACTTGAAACTATAGGGATAAATATTCAGGTAGAAGTAATACAAAAAGGTCTTCTACTGGAGCAAACTGCTAAATCACAGGCGCCATTCTTCAGAGCCAGCTGGATAGCCGATTATCCCGATGCGGAAAACTACCTGAGTGTGTTTTATAGCAAAAATCCCGCCCCTCCAAATTATACCCGATACCATAACCCGGTTTACGATCAGCTATATGAAAAAGCTCTCTCGCTTACTGATGATTCAGCGAGAATCCATTTATACAGGGAGATGGACCGGCTGATCATCCAGGACGCTCCCGTGGTTCCACTATGGTACGACGAGGTGATTCGTCTGGTGCAGCCACATCTTACAGGCTTTACGGCTAATGGTCTTAACCTACTGGAGGTAAGGCATGTTAAGAAAAAAATGAATGGTGTGATTTACAATCAGAAGATCATTAAATAATAATTAATGTTCAATGGTTACCCCTTTTTCAGCTTGTGCTTAAAAACTTTATTAAATTTTTCGAGCTTCGGCCTGATCACATAATAACAATAAGGTTGTGAACCATTGTTATTATAATAATCCTGGTGATAATTTTCAGCCACGTAAAATGTTGAGTAAGGTGATATCTCTGTAACAACAGGATGATCGAAAGCCTTGCTTCTATCTAACTCGGTTTTGTATTTTTCGGCTTTTTCCTTCTGCTCAATATTATGATAAAAAATTACACTTCTGTATTGCGGTCCTACATCATTTCCCTGCCTGTTCAAAGTTGTGGGATCATGACTTTGCCAGAAAGCTTCGAGCAGTTCATCATAAGTAATTTTAGAAGGATCATATACCACCTGTATCACTTCAGCGTGACCGGTATTTCCCTCACAAACTTCTTTATACGTCGGATTTTCTACGGTACCACCGCTGTAACCGGAAGTAACTTTTAATACACCATCCAGTTCCTGGAAAATGGCTTCGGTGCACCAGAAACATCCCGTTCCCAATGTTGCGGTATCTGTTTTAAGTCCTGCCGGCAGAGACATGTTCGTTTCACTACTACTCATGAGTTTATTTTGATTTTCTTTTTGCGCACATGATGTAAGGGTGGTCAAAAGTATGACCATACTGGTCACTGCGATATTCATACAAATAAATTTACCCGTTTTCAAATCTAATAATTTAAGGCTGCATGTGCGGCGTTACGCAAGTTACGATGGATAGTGCGGACACGGTTTTTTAGGTGATTGATTTAACTTTGCTGTTATATATGAAATTTTTTCCCGAATCGGCTTTAGTCCAGCTCGAATATGATAAGATCAAAGGATTGTTAAAAGAACAATGTGATTCCGACTTTGGCAAGGCCAAAGCGGATGAATTAAGGATACATACTAAAAAAGAGTACATTGATCATGAGCTGAAACAAACGGATGAGTTTAAACAACTGCTCAGCTCATCCCAATATTTTCCCAACGATTACATCCTTAATTTAACAAAAGAGCTTAAGCTGCTGGGGATCCAGGGCGCCGTGCTTACCGGCGAGCAGTTTCTTGAGATCCGCAAACTGCCGGAGAGCATGAACAAAATTTTCAGGTGGTTCGATAAGGACAGGAAAGTTGTGTATGCCGCTCTGTATAAGGTGGTGGAAAATTCTTATTATGAAAAGGTAATTATAGAATTGATTGATGATGTTATTGACGAATCAGGTAACGTTAAGGATAATGCATCCGATGAGCTGCTTCGTATACGCCAGCAATTATCGCGGAAAAGAAATGAACTGCGAAGAGTATTTGACCGCATTGTGAATAAGCTTTCAAAATCAGGATTGGTTACAGATACTGCTGAAGCATTTTTAAATGGCCGCCGCGTAGTTGCATTGTTTGCGGAACATAAGCGGCAGGTAAAAGGTATTCTTCATGGTGAAAGTGATACAAGAAAAACCAGTTTCATCGAACCTGAAGAAACAATAGAACTCAACAATGAACTTTTTAGCCTCGAACATGAAGAAAGCAGGGAAGTTTACCGCATACTCAGGCAACTGACTTCAAAACTATCCTTATACTCCGAACTGCTGACCACTTATCACGTTAATCTGGGCGAATACGATTTCATCCGCGGCAAAGCAAAGCTTGCTGTAATGCTCAATGGAAATCATCCGCTGGTTACCGAAAAAGCGCATGTACATCTCACGAATGCATATCATCCGCTGCTGTTTCTTTACAATCAAAAATCAGGTAAACCTGTATACCCTGTTGATGTTACGCTTAATGATAAAACAAGGATTCTGCTCGTATCCGGGCCTAATGCTGGCGGTAAAACGGTAACCTTAAAAACGGTGGGTTTATTGCAACTGATGATGCAGAGCGGGTTGCTGGTACCTGTTCATCCTGATTCCGAAATGGGCATCTTCCGCCAACTGATGATTCATATCGGCGATACGCAGAGTCTTGAATTTGAATTGAGCACTTATAGTTCGCATCTTAAGAACATGAAATATTTCATGGAGAATGCGAATGGCAAAACTTTATTCTTTATTGATGAACTTGGCAGTGGAAGTGATCCAAACCTCGGTGGTGCATTTGCTGAAGTAATACTGGAAGAACTGGTGAAGAAACATGCCATGGGTATTGTTACCACGCATTATCTGAACCTGAAAATAATGGCGAATAAAACGCCTGGTATCATTAATGGCGCCATGGCATTCGATGAAAACAACCTGATGCCAATGTACAGGTTAAACATTGGCAAGCCTGGAAGCTCATATACTTTTTCCATTGCTGAACGCATTGGTCTTAGTCAGCAGATGATCAGCAGGGCCAGGCAACTGGTTGACGAAGGGCATTTCCGGCTAGATAAGTTACTTAATCGCACTGAACAGGATCTTCAGGCGATAGAAAAAGATAAAAAAGAATTGCAGCTGCTGATCAAAGAAAATGAAAGAATGCGCAAGGAGATGGATGTGCTCATCAGAAAAGAAAAACATGCGCAGCAGGTAGAGCTGTTGAAACAACAGAATAAAATTACTGATGAGCGTATTGCCTACCTTAAAGACATGGAGAGAAAGTTGAAGCAGATAGTTTTCGACTGGAAAAAAGCAGAAGGCACTGATGATAAAAAAGAACTGATCAAACACATGCGCGAACTACTGTTGCCGCAGAATGTGAAGCACAAGGATGAAAAAGTAAAGAAAAAGATCAATTCAAAATATGAAGTGGTTGGTGGAGAAATAAGAATAGGGCAGAAAGTGTTGATGAAAAAAAATCACCAGGTAGGGGAAGTGCGTGAAATAAAGGGCAAAAAAGCAGTGATACAGTTAGGTATGATTCCTATAACTGTTGAGCTGGATGACCTTACTGTTGTAGAAGAAAAATAATTATAGGCTCTGGTGCAGGTAATCTTTTAGTTGTGTGATGGTTTCCTGTTGTGCCATGATAGTTTCTTTCACCACATCGTTGATGGACAGGATGCCGCTTAATTTTTCACCTTCAAATACAGGCAGGTACCGGATGTTTTTATCGGACATCAGCTGCATGCAATAGTCTATTGAGTCGGACGGAGTAACACGGGGGAAATCTGAAGACATTATTTCTGCAACTTGTGTGTCAGTAGATGACTTGCCGTTTAATATTACTTTACGGGAATAATCTCTTTCAGTCATTATACCTCTGTACTCATTGTTTTCCATTATGATCACTGACCCGATATTCTGATCGGCCATGATCTTCAATGCTTCGAGAACGGTACAATCAGGTAATACATTCGTAACATTTCTTCCTTTGCGGTTGATAACGTCAGCCACTTTTTTCATATGCAGAACAATTTAGGTTTCAAATCCGGAACCATCGTGAAATGGAATATACGAAAAAATCGGATAAGGATCAAAAATTCAGCTTCAACTTTACGTCTTTACGCGAATTTCCCGCCAGTGCGTTAGATCAGCAAAAAGAAGTAATCAGCTTCTTACCTGAAACCGCGTAAAAATTCGTCTATCTCCATCCGCTTTTTACCCTCAGCCTGAACATGTTTCGCATAAATATAACCGTCAGTCGCGGCAAACCTGAGGTACGTTTTGTTATCCGTTTCATACTCGCCTGGTGCTGCAGACGGTTTAACATCATCAAAAACAGATTTGTATATTTTAAAAACTTTGCCTTTTAACAACGTAAAAGCGGCAGGATAAGGTGAAAGACCTCTTATCAGGTTGTGTATTTTTTCTGCGGGTAAACTCCAGTTGATCTTCGACGTTTCTGTGTTCAACTTTGGTGCATGAACCGTTTCCACGTTCGGTTGTGGTTGTTCCTTTATACTTTTATCCATCAATCCGCTAACCGTTCTAATAAGCAATTGTGCACCGGCAATTTTAAGTTTATCATGAAGCGTACCAGCATCATCGTCATCATTAATTAATATTGTTTCACGTAGTAATATATTTCCAGTGTCTATTTCATGAGTCAACCTGAACGTTGTAACACCTGTTTCTTTTTCACCGTTAATGATCGCATGGTTAATAGGTGCAGCGCCACGGTATTTCGGAAGTAATGATGCATGTACATTAATTGTTCCCATAGGTGGCATATTCCAGACTGCTTCAGGTAACATTCTGAAAGCTACTACCACCTGAAGGTCTGCTTTCAGTTCTTTTAACTGCGTTAGAAATCCTGGATTTTTTAATTTTTCAGGCTGAACAATTTTCAGTGAATGTTCAAGGGCATATTTTTTTACCGCGCTTTCATTCATTTTCATTCCTCTGCCTGCAGGTTTATCAGGAGCAGTGATCACACCTACAATGTTATGTCCATTTTTTATCAGCGCATCCAAAGAGGCCACCGCAAATTCAGGCGTGCCCATGAAAACAATTCGTGGCTTCATCATTCAAAATCTTTATACAACAGGTATTTTTTCCTGATTTTTTTAAATTTATCGAGTTCAGGTTTCCAGCTTGCCCTGATGATTTTATCATCATCATTATTTTTGATCTGCTGCTGCAGGTCGCTGTTGCCTGCAAGCCTGTCGAAGTTTTTTCCTCTGTAAATAAAAAATGTATCCTTTCCCGGAAACAGGGCATACGCTGTCTTCAGCCATTTCAACTGGATCTTTCTATCAATTTTTTTCCGTACTTCTTCGTTGCTTCCTCCCTCATCCCATCCATAGCACAATTGATTTACAAGCTTGGGGTTCTTTGCGCCTTCACGGCTTAACGGAGTAAAGCTCTTCAGTGAATCAGGTAATTTTGGATGACCAAACATCTGGAAAGGTCTTTCCGTTCCTCTTCCTTCACTTAAAACGGTGCCTTCAAAAAAACATGTAGAAGGGTACAGGTAAACGGATGCCATATCCGGAAGATTTGGTGAAGGCTTCACCGGAAGATCGTACGTACTGCTATGTGTGTAGTTGCCGCAGGGTATCACCGTAAGATTAAGATCGTTTGGAAATTTTTTTCTTATGGAAGAATCGATCCACTTTTCTCCTTTGAGCATCAATGCATATTCTCCGATCGTCATTCCATAAACAACAGGAACTTTCTGCATGCCGAGAAACGATCTGTAACCATCTTTTCGCACAGGCCCGTCAACATAATTACCGTTCGGATTCGGCCTGTCAAGAATTATCAGTGGCTTATTATATTCAATAGCTGCTTCACAAAGATCTTCGAGTGAAGATATATAAGTAAAGAAACGCACCCCAACATCCTGTATATCAAAAACGATTACATCTACATCAGCCACATCTTCTGCATTTGGTTTTCTTTTTTTACCATATAATGAAATTACAGGTATACCGGTAGCAGGATCCTTGCTATTTGAAACTTTTTCACCTGCATCTGCTGTACCCCTGAAGCCATGTTCGGGAGCAAATATTTTTTTAATGTTCATACCCAGACGAGACAAAGTATCCACAAGATGAATATCGCGAACCATCGAAGTGTTATTCGCAAACAGCGCAACCCGTTTATTTTTCAACAAAGAAAGGTAAACGTCGGTCCGTTCAGCGGCCGGAATGATTTTTGAGTTTGGAAGTGCGGGATGCTGTACACTATTAATTTGTGTGCATCCGGAAAAAACAGCGATTAAAAAAACGGGTAGCAGTAACATCATTTTCTTCATAGTATTGTTTCAAAAGGTAAATGTGCTAAAAAATAAGGGAAACAAGTACTTTCACATTTAATGTTTATCATAATAAAATAAAAAAATATATGCAACAGGCAAAATCAGGCGATACAGTAAAGGTGCATTATAGCGGACGCTTAACTGATGGTACAACTTTCGACAGTTCGTCCGGTCGTGACCCGCTTGAATTTAAAGTAGGCAATGGAGATGTAATAAAAGGATTTGATGAAGGCGTAACAGGCATGACGGTAGGAGATAAAAAAACAGTGCATATACCAGCTGATGAAGCGTATGGACAAAAGGAAGAAGACAGGGTAGTAGAGTTTCCGCGTACAAACTTTCCTCCTGACATGGAGCCGGAAATTGGCATGCAGCTGAACATGACAAACGGTGGCGGCCAGGTGATACCTGTTACCATTATCGGAATCGATGGTGAAAATGTTACACTCGATGCAAATCATCCTCTTGCAGGACAGGATCTTATTTTTGATATCGAATTGGTAGACATTAAAGGCGGATCAAGAATCATCATGCCTTAAGTGTTGCCGAAGCGATTTATTTATTTTACAACAACATTTACTTTTGCAGGTCTTCCATACCACCATGCTAACCATAATCCGGCAAAACCCCATCCGGCAAGTGCATCAATAAGACTTGCTCCAAGGTCAAATGTTTCAAACCAGATATGAACGGTATAAGGAACGTTAATGAACACGATCAGGCCAACAAGAAGGCTTGCGATGAAAATGTTTGAAAAGCTTGGATTGGAGAAGCGTGAGATGATCCAGCAAAATAATCCAGCCATGAAAATGTCTACTATCAGGCCGCGAAAAATATTCATTCCCATATTCATCTCAAGATTTTTGTGGTAAGCAATTACAGCCCATGGTTTTCCTTCAGCCATTTTCATGTGCTGCTGCATCACCTCCTCAGTTGCTCCGGCCGGGTAAGTAGGTAAAAAGTAAGAACCATCTTGAGTAAACTGGCCGTTGAGAAAATTTATGATCTCATCCTGCTTTGAGGTATATTGATTGGCAGGACGATGCAGATCAAGGATGGTCCAGGATAGTGTCTGGCATATGAATATGATTATGCCACCGACAATTGCGCCGATTATTATTCTCTTCATAAAACAGTAGGTTTGGGTGCTATAAGTTATACAGATTTTCTGTATATCCGATCTTAAGTTTTTTTCGATTCCAGGTAACATCCTGCTGTAAGCGCAACAAGCAGCATGATCGTACAGATAACTGATCCTTCAAAACCATAATCTCCGCCAGAAAGTAAAGTGGAACCACTGGCCTCAACCGACATAATACTTTCAAATTTCAGTCCGCTCACCCTGAAACCAAGAATAGGACCCTGGATAAAGTTCCAGCTGAGATGAAAGAATATAGGCAGCCACAAAGAGCGTGTAATAATATAAGCTATGCCCAGAACAAGCCCGCCGATAAAGGTGTTGAAAAGGCCTATGGCCGGGATGCCGGTGTTTGAATAATGAACCATTGTGAATAATACCGCGCTGATGAGCAGTGCTATCCATTTATTAAAAGATTTCATCAGGTTTTTCAAAATATATCCACGGAAGAT
>DATLDR010000075.1:0-35489 GCA_035525775.1 Flavitalea sp. | reverse complement strand
TCATAATCTTTACCTCCCCAGTTTAACAGGTTACCATTAGTAAATTCCTGTCCGTAGCCACTGCTGCCACGAGGGTTGAAAAATACAACACCATATCCTTCCGCTGCAAGCCATTGCATTTTCTCATCAAATTCATAACCGTACATATTGTGCGGACCACCATGAATCACCAGTACAAGTGGAAATTGAGCAGACGTTTCCAAGACCGCAGGCTTCATCAGCCAGCCCTGTATAGCAGTATTATCCTGTGCGTTGAACCAGAAGGTTTCTGCATCCGCTAATGCGGTTGTGTTTGTTACAGGATGATTGAATTGAGTGATGCGCCTGCATTGCTGATGATCTAACCCCGATACATACAACTCATCCGGTGTGTTAATTGTGTTTTTGATGAATGCTACATGGTTGTTCTTATCATCGATGCTGTAATCTTTCAACTGGAAGCTCCCTTGAATAACTTTTTCAATTGCAGTACCGGAAATATCTACGCTGTACAGTGAAGTACTACCGTGATTGCCAGCTGTAAAGTATATTTTATCACCTGCACTGCTCCATTTGATATTGTCTGTTCTCCGGTCTAATGAAGCTGTAACACATCTTAACTCATTCCCATCTCGATTTACGCAATAAACGTGAACGTCGGGAGCGGGACTGTCTTTAGATGTAAACACGCTTTCATCTGCAAGAAATGCAATACGGTCACTATGCGGAGACCATTTTGGCTTAAAGCGTGTGCCCGTGCCCGTTACCACGGTTCTAATTTCTTTTGTGTTCACATTTATGGTAAGCAGGTCGTTGTTGTGCGTACGATCTGGGTTGCCGCTTCTGTCGCAGATGAATGCAATATGATTTCCATCCGGCGACCATGAAATGGAATGTTCATTGAAATCGCCTGATGTTAAACAAAAAGGTTCAGGAATTTCCAGGGGTACTATCCAGATATGTGATAACCTTTCATCGTCGAACTTGTCTCTTCCCCTTCCGCCTTTCGTTTTATACAGCAATCTTCCAATCACCTGTTGTGGCGGAGTATCAGATGATGATGTGTATGGATCTGTGCTGATGAATGCAATGCTTTTGGAATCTGGCGACCATACAAAATTTTTCTCAGCCATATGGCCCATGAAATATTCAGAGTTATATATGGCTGTGAGTTTCCTGGATTCTTTGGTTTCGAGATGATAAATGTATAAGGCGCCGTTATCTTCGAATGCAATGTGTTTGCCATCCGGAGAAAAAACCGGTGACGAGCCATTTTTCTGGTGTATTTGCTCACCGGTTGCTGACAATACATAAAACTCATCCAGCAACTGGTTATTTGGAACATCTCTTTTGGTAACACTCACGAGGAATGTGTTTCCTGCCGGGGAAACTTCCACCGAGTTTAGCCACGCCAGTAACCCTAATTTTATCGAATTGAAAAATTGATGGTGAACCATCTGTGAATATTAAATTTGTTTCGTTTCCTTTCAAAACAAATATAAATATTCATTTAATACTTTTATTACCTTTCTTTTTTAATTTAAAAAGAAAGGTTTCGAAAACTTTAATGATAAAATGGCGAAATTAATGATTACCACGCAAGCAAGTCGCACCTATGTTTTTCTTGGGTTACTCTTTACCATTGCAATCACAGCAGGTGCTCAAACAGTTAAAGAAGCGTCGATGCCAATCAAAACTTACCCTTACTCGGACCCGAACCCGGTTCCGTCAATGGCAGTTAATAATAATATTGGGAGGTTTTACCCATACTTTATGTTCGATGCTTATTCGAATAAAGACAGTGTGCAAAATTGGAAAGTGATAACGCTGGATAATGAATACATCACTGTTTCTGTACTACCTGAGGTTGGGGGTAAAGTATACGGTGCTATTGAAAAGGCTAGCGGACACGAATTTGTTTACCTGAACAAAGTAATGAAGTTCCGAGCCATCGGCAGCCGCGGACCGTGGACAAGCGGCGGTATAGAACATAATTTTGGATTGGACATCGGACACGCTCCATGGGCAGCATCTCCGGTTGATTATATAATAAAGAAGAAAGCCGATGGCACAGTTGAATGTATTGTCGGGGGTCTTGATCTTGCTTCAAGAACACATTGGAGAATAACCATTAGCCTGCCGCAGAACAATGCCTTTTTTGAAACCAAGGCATTGCTGTATAATCCTACTCCGTATCATCATGCATATCTTTCATGGGAAAATGCCGCTTTTAAAGCAACCGATGATCTTGAATTCTTCTTCCCCGGAAATCATCATATCGGCCACGATGGCCTTGCAAACTCATGGCCCATTGATGAACATGGCCGCGATATATCAAAATACAGAAATAACAATTTTGGATCTAGCAAATCATATCATGTGATGGGCTCCACACGAAATTGGTTTGGTGGCTTATGGCAAAACGACAATTTCGGTTTCGGTCATTGGGCACCCTATACTGATGCACCCGGTAAAAAATTATGGATATGGTCTTTGGCTCGCGATGGCGCGATATGGGAAGATCTGCTTACTGATAAGGACGGACAATACATAGAGGCGCAATCCGGCGTGAAATTCAACCAGGCAGATCTGGTAAGCGGATATCACAGTCCGTTTAAACAACTATCTCTCCGCCCGGGTTATGCAGAAACAAAATATGAAACGTGGTTTCCGGTGAAAGGTATTAAGGGTATTGTTGATGCCACGGCAGCAGCAAGTATTAATGTTACAAGAGAGAATGACAGCATCCATGTTACCATCAGTCCCAACATGTTCCTGAAAGACACTTTGTATATACTGGCGGATGGCAAAACATTACACCGTTCTCCAATGAACCTTCAACCGATGAAGGTGTTCAGAAAAAATTTCAGGATACCTGCAAGCGTAACAAATGTTGAAGTAAAAACGGTTGCGAGTAAACTAAAATATAATTCTGTACCGCAATACACCAGCAGGCCGGTTGTGTCGCCGGAAAATTACAAGCCGGATGATGCTGAAAGACTCTTTGTGCTGGCTGAAGATAAAAACAGCATGCGGCTGTATGAAGAAGCACTTGAAGTATATAACAAATGTCTTGAAAAGGAACCTTCACACACCGGTGCATTAGCTCGCATAGCGGAATTATTATACCGCAAAACAGAAGATGCAGAAGCTGCACAATTTGCCAGAAGAGCTTTATCCATCAATATGTATGACCCTGCAGCCAATTATATTTATGGTGTTATTGAAAGGAGAAGGGGGGATGAGGATGAAGCAGAAGAAGCATTCAGTGTAGCGGTAAGATCGCTCGAATTCAGGTCCGATGCCTACCGGCAGCTTGCTGAAATGGCAGCTGTAAATCATGACTTTCAAAAAGCAGGTGACCTTGCTAAGAGGTCACTTGATTACAATAGAAACAATCTGGCAGCGTACCAGGTGCTTTGTGCATCATTAAGAAAGAAACGCAATTTTAAGGAGGCAGAAAAAGTCCGCAAAGAACTTCTTGAAGCAGACCCGTTGAATCACTTCGCTAGGTTTGAATCATACCTGCTGGCATCAAATAATGAAACGCTCAGGCAATTCAGATTACCTATTCAAAATGAATTCCCACATGAAAGTTACCTGGAGCTCGCCGTTTCGTATGTTGCACTCGGTTTGAACAGCGATGCAATCCAAGTACTTCAGCTGGCTCCATCCCATCCGATGGTGCATTACTGGCTCGCGTATCTGCAAAAAGAAAATAAATCCGGTGTTGACCTGATCAGCGAAGCAGAAAATTTAAGTGCAAAATTTGTTTTCCCCTTCAGGGAAGAAAGCATTCCCGTTCTCGAATATGCCATTACAAAAAGCAGTTCCTGGAAACCCAGATATTACCTGGCGATGATTTACTGGAGCAAAGGAGCGGAACAGAAAGCCTTACAATTGCTAGAGCAATGCGGTAATACACCTGATTTCGCTCCTTTCTATATGGCGCGTGCGAAACTACTTAAAGGAGACAGTTCCCTCGCGGATTTAAAAAAAGCATACGCTGTAGAACCAGGCGAATGGCGTACCTATCAGTTTCTTGCCGATCACCTTACAGAACATGGAAAAAATGAGGAGGCTGAAAGTGTTTTGACAGAGGCATCAAATAAATTTCCGGGGAATGTTGTAGTAAGTATCGGTTATGCGAAAGCATTGCTGAATAATAAAAAATTCGAACAATGCTTAGCCATCCTCAAAAAAGTATACGTTCTGCCGCAAGAGCACGCTAACCAGGGACATGCCATCTATGAGCAGGCTAATCTTGCACTTGCCATGGAAAAAATAAAAACGAAACAATGGGATGAAGCAATTTCATTGCTGAATGATTCAAAAAAGTGGCCGGAAAATCTTGGATCAGGTGAACCATACGATCCGGATAACAGGCTGCCCACTCTTTTAATGGCATATTGTGAATCACAAAAAGGAAATAAACAGAAAGCACAGCAGTTAAAAAAGGAAATTACTGATTACACCCTGAACATGTGGCCTGCACAAAAAGCTATTGGTAACTACATAGGACTTGCAGAATTATCAGCATCAGGACAAGCCAATAAAATCGATGGCTTACTTGAAAGCTGGAAACAGCAGACAGACTCACTGCAAAAATGGGGATTGCCGGGTGGCGCAGGTGGAATTGTACATGATTACATAATTGCGAAAATCAAAAACAATGCATCAGCAGAACAAATCGGGGAAAAGATCCTGGTAAATAAAAATGACCTGCTTAACCGGTTATTCATCGAAGCGATCAGAATTGTATATAAGGAGAAGTAAACGATATCATACAGAATTAACACCAAAGGCTGCCTCAATTAAGAGACAGCCTTTTTTCTAACGAACAAGCATAAAGAAACTATCGTTTAACAGCCTCGTTGATCATGTCGCCTATTTTTATTCTGCTTTCATCCCACACACTTGCATCATAATTCCATATATCAAGGTTTCCTATTGATTTATCACCAAAAGGTTCTTTGATCACTCCGTTCACAATCTCATTTACACGTGAATCATTGCCATCCAGTTTTTTCAACAGGCGCATCATTTCATATTCCTGCACACCATTGCGTAAGTTTTTCAAACGAATGGAAGGGCACGCACCACTTACATTTGGAATAATACCGCCGCTATATACATACAAAGCACTTCCATTTATTTTTTTGTATGTGAACTCAGGATCTGAGTCGGCACCCCCTTTATATTGGTCTTTCCATGTTTCAGGATCATACCATCCGCCTTTTCCGTTTACACCGGCGCCCCAACTGATCCATGAGTACGTGCCGTACTTCCAGCAGCTCCAGCTTATTGCGCGTTCATTTACCAATGGAAGATCCGTAAAAGTTAAACTACCTACCCAGCTATTCACTTTGCCTTCGTAAAGCATCGGACCATACAACCAATCGCGTAAGCCGAGTTTCTGATATTTTTTTACTTTATCAAGATTGTAGTTGATCGTGTGCGATCCCCACGCATCAATAGAGTTGTGAAGGAATTCCATTGCCTGATCATCATAGGCCCCATCTATGCGGAATTTGATTTCGGGATATATTTTGTGAAATAGATTGCCATAATACACCATTCTTTCCTGGGCAAACCTGTCATATGATTCATCGAGTCCATTTAAATAAACATACAATTCCGTTTTCTGAGTGTCCACTAATGGTTTCAAATGACTGCGCACTGCCCTTACGGTATTTTCATATATTCCAATATTCTCAGGCTTTCTTTCAACATCGGGTGTTCCTGTATCGGGCCATCCTTTAGTATGATGTTTTCCGTAAACATCGAACGGTAATATAAATGTTTCTAAAGGTTCGCCATAACCCGGACCATACTCATAACCTTTAGCTGCAGTAAACGCTTCGCCGGTAAAATATTTTTTCAGCCTTTTATCAAACGATTTCCAATCGATAGAAACTTTTTTATCGGCACTTACTTTCAGAATTGGCTGATAAGTAGGATCCATCAGCCCCACCCTGTTCCTTTTAAACAACTGGTACATTTCAAGCTCGTCCTCTTCGCTCATACTGCTGAGAAATCCCTCTTCCTGCAAACTCGCTTTCAACCTGTTTTCATTAGGCAATGCAAAGTTCCATACATTTAATTTAACAGGGATCTTCCTGGTCGTTTTACCAATAGAAACGGTGATAGATGAACTGTAAACACCAGGAGTTGCTTCCTCCTCTTTATAAGGCACATACTGATCAACCCAGACAATCATGGAACGCTGATTCTCGATACGGTTATTAAAATCGGGTATCCATAAAGGATAGGTCCACCTTCCATGTACTTGTGATGAATCGTCCTGAATATACTTAAATGGTATCAATGCTTCTGGATACCATCCTTTTCCCAGGCTCGCTGTAGGATACCCGGTACTTGGTGTTTTAATTTCCGATGACCATACAAGAAATAATTCAGGCGCTATACCAAGTTGTTTACCTGATTTCCCAAAGGAAGGTAGGTTCACCTTCACCTGCTTCAGAGGAGCGGATGATTTATTGGTAACAACGAGCTGAAATGAAATGTACTCACCACGTGCGGCCTTAAGTGAAACGCTTTGACCATCATAGATCCAGTTGTGTTTCAGTATATCACCGGCTTCTTTGTTTTTATTCAGAACAAATCTGTTCTCAATAATTTCACTTGTAACCGGATCAAGTCTTATCGATGATGGGATGACGGAAATTTCCCAGTCAGAATTTTCCTGGTGCTGAGCATATACACCGCTAGTGATCAGTATTACAAAAAGCAATACTGTTGACAGCTTTTTTGACATAATTAAAAAATGTAAATAGATAAATTAATTTGCAACAGGAAATACAAGAAGCTGGCTCAGCGATTCATCTTCACCCATAACGATGTATTTTCCATCAGCAGATGATGTGATCGTGCCCAGCTGAAATCCTCTCCATGCAATTCCCTGTTCAATACCTGTAGCTACCATATCAAATTCCGGATTACCATAGTCTTTGAACCCGTCCTTATCATTGTATCTGAAGAGGTGTGAATAGCCTGGAGATCCTCCGGCGATGCCATAAAGACTACCGTCTTTTCCAAATGTTAAACCACGGAGCCTGCTCATCATTACGGGTTTGCCCATGTTTTTCACTCTTTTCGTTAAGGGATCGATCATGAACAATTGTCCGTCACCAGCATTGCCACCATACAATTTTCCATCTTTAGATTTAGTCCATGATTCCACCTGGCCGAGAACATTTCTACCCCACACTTCCGGCAGACTGTCTTTCAGAATATTGAACTGTTCTGTTTTAGGATCGAAATAAAATAATCTGTTGATGGGCAAACTTCCATACACATTCCCGCTATTGTCAATAGCAAGCGCCTTACATATATAATTATCGGGCTTTAAGCTGAATTCATGTTCAAGCTTGTTCAGATCAACCGGTTCAGGTATGAGGTTGTTGTATGTTTTTGATTTTTTCGTTTTGATATCAAAAGTGAAAAATATTCCTTTTGGATATGTAACACCATATAACATTCCGGACTTTTCATTGATAGCGAGCGCATGAATGCCTTCACCCGGAACAGGTACACCCAGGTCTGCCATACCGGCGATTCCGGTTTGGCTGATTTTTACTTCAATGATATGTCCGTCTTTTCCACCATCTTTCACACCATTTGGAATGGTTCCTGCATACAATGTGCTGGCGTTAGTTTTGTGAAAGCCTGTAACAATTCCTTTTTGTCCCGGAATGATTGATTCCAGGTCTTTGAATTCCTTCATTTCCCTGCCTGAGATGGATGCAACAAAAAGATATGGCGACAAACCTTCAACCGCATTAGTGCCACCTATGATAAGATCACCAACTACAGAAAGCGATGTAATAGCATTTCTGTACACAGGCAGCCTTTTCATTTTAGTATTGTCGAGCGACACCTCAATTGCAAATGCATCTTTTGGTTTAAAAAAAGAATATTGAGCAGATGCATGCATCATCAGCATGCCTGTTATTGCTATTAAAAAAGATTTTTTCATCATTGAATTTTATCAGGGTTAAACTTGATCGTAAAGGGTACAGAAATTCCCTGGTCTAGCTTTCGTTCCGAATCTTTTGAATTTGCATCGTATGGCATCATCTTTCTTCCGGCAAAATATATATTTCCATGTTCGTCTTTAATGTCAGAACCTGTTGCTTCCACTATCTGATCAGTAGTAAACTGGTACAGCACCTGCTTCTTCTTTGTTCCAGGATCAAATTCCATCAGCACTGTTTTGTCTTTTATCGCAAAATTTCCGTGGCCCCCTATGATATAATATAATTTACCGTTGTTGCCAATGTTAAGGTTAGGAACATAATAATGCCATGGCTCTTTATTTCCATCAAATGCTCCGCCGAGATCGTCAACGCCGCCGATACCGTTTTCCTGAGGATGAAAGGCAAGCATTTTGGCACCATACGTAACCAGATAAATAATGTTCTTTACAGTGTCTTTTGCATAACCTGTAACTCCTGTAATGATGTGTTCACCGGGAGTGCCTGGAAAAGAAGGGAGACTATTTTCTGCAAATACGAGTTTACCTGTGCTTTTCTCATATTTAACCAGCCGTTGTCTCCAGTCAACATAATAGCAATTACCCCATTTATCTGTAAAGATTACACGTGGTACATGCGAGCTTCCAAGCCGGCCAAGATCTATCATCGCATTGGTTTTCGGATCGAAAACAATGAAGTGTACCTGAGGATAGGTAACAGCATAAATTTTTCCTGTCTGCTGGTCAACCTCCACATCCTTTATACTTTCATACTGAAGTGTCGTTCCAAAATTTGTGAGCTTCTGTAATTTTGGATCCCACTTCATCAGGTATCCACCTGCATAACCTTTGGGATGATCCATCAGGTATTCTTCCTTGGATTCACCACCATCAGTGGAAAAATATACAGCACCGTCAGGACCTCCAACAATCTTTGAATGAACCTTGCCCTGCCACTGGTAATCGCGCAGGTAACCAAGGTTCTGAACAAAACCATTTAGCTTCATGGTGTTGTTACCAGTATTGTAAACATACAGTCCCACTTTGTCTTTATGGTTGGTAACACCTACATAAACGCTTTTATCAGCAGGGTTGTAACCGATACTCCCCCATGTAGAATTTGCATCAGGAAAATCAGGGTACGGAATATACTGAATTTTATTATCAGGAGTTCCTGTAACATCAGTCTGAGCATGTGCCTGTTTCTTAGTTGATAAAAGAAACAGGACAGGCAACAGCATTTTTATCGCACGGAAAATCAGATTCATTGTCATTTATTAGTTTTTATCCCACCATAATGGTGTTGTGATTTTATCTTCCCCACCCAACAGATTAACTGCTTTGTCAACTTCTTCTCCGTTGCTCAGCTTTTCTGACAACAGGAATGGTATCCTGCGGATCCATTGTGTTGAAGGATCTGTTATTTCGGTATTTTCAGAATTTGCAACCGGATATAAACTTACATTACCGCTTCTTCTTACTTCAGCCCATGCCTCCATTCCATCAGGGAACAGAGCAATCCATTTCTGCGTCGCGATTTGTTTCAGCTGCGTATTCGGATCAGATGAAAACTTTACAGGAATATTTGAAACAGCAGGTGAATTCAGGAAATCATCCGGCGCAACCGGCGTTGCCGTGTTGTTGATATACGCATCGATAGCCGCATTATCAGTAATACCCCATTGCTTCATTGAATTTGAAATGCCTGCTTCGTACAATTCCTTCGCAGTGCCACCCATTTCCCAGCCTTTCAATGCACCTTCTGCACGGAGGAAATAAGCTTCAGCCGCACCCATGATGTTTGCAGGAGTTTCAAGATAACCAGCTATTCCACCACTTCCGGGATCTGCCCACCTGGGACCAACATGCGAGTTTACATCCACCTTATTGGCATCGTCACCCAACTGATCAGGAGTAAGACCATTTCTCAAACCTTCATAGGTGCCGGTTGCTACAGCAGGTACAAAATATTCACTTATCCTCGGATCATTATATCCTTTTAGAACAGATTCCATAGTTGCACTCATCCTGAATTCGTTCCAGGTAGTCATTTGCGACAACCTGTTAGGATCGAGCGTATTTTTCGGAGCATACACATCATCTTCAGGGCTGGAGGTTAATACACCATTTGCATAAGCTGTTTCAGCTTCTGTTTTAGCTCTTTCCGGATCAACATTTGATATCCTCAGAGCAAGACGCAAACGAAGCGTATTAGCAAACTTTATCCATTTGTTTACATCACCATTAAAAATCAGGTCGTAATTGCCAAACGGATGCTGATCAGTTTTTGTTTTCAGCACATTCACTGATGAATCAAGACGCTTGAAAAAATCATCATAGATTTTATCCTGCGGATCGTATGGAACAGAACTGCCTGGCTGACCTGCTTTGAAATAAGGAATAGGACCAAAATAATCCGTTACGCGATGAAACGCATACACCTGCCATATGCTTGCGAGTGCATATTCGGCAGATGTAGGATCTGTCTTTGAATAAATGGTTTGCAGTTGCGGCAACACCTTTGTGTACATAGGATCAAAATTGTTCTGCGCCCATTCCGGCACGATCACATATCTGTCTGTAGGAAAATACGCCGCAGTACATGCAAAATATTGTGCATACTGGTCGGAATAAAGATTCTCTGCAACCTGGTCACCCCAGGGTATGGAAGCAATTGCTCCTGAAAAAAGAAATGGCAGTTCAGCAGTACCTGCATCTGCGATACTATTCTTATCGGTATTGATCTCATCATACTTTTTGGTGCACGAATTGAAAAATACAAGCATACCGCACACAATCACGAGGTGATTCAATGCTGTTTTTGTTTTTATTGTAATTGATTTCATTTTTATAGTTTTTAAAAGGTGCTGGTTAGAATGTTAAATTAAGGTTCAAACCAACACTTCTTGTTGAAGGGAACGCACCGTATTCAACGCCTGCGAAGTTGTTTCCGTTGCCGAGGCTCATATCAGGATCAAGCCACATTTTTCTTTTGCCAAGACCGGGTATGTCCATTTTTGAACTTCCTCTGTATAACCAGAAAAGGTTTCTTGCAACAAGAGAAAGACGTGCCTTCTTAACGATTGTTGTATTACGCAACGGCACACTGTAACCAAGCGAAACTTCTCTTACCCTGAAATTGGTCGCATCATATGCAAAGAAGTCGCCAGTTCCGAATCGTTTACCTGAAGCTGTCTGCCAGAAGTCCATCGCTGTAATGTTTTCTGTAACCGGCTTCCCGTCTACATCCATGCCACCAAGATTCCAGTTACCATCCCTATGCGTTTCAGTGCCTTCTGTAATTCCGCTGAATGCAAGGTTCATTTCAGTACCTGAAACCATGATACCACCTACTCTTCCATCAATGAGGAACCGGAAAGTGAAATCTTTGTAATTAAATGAGTTGCTGAGACCAAGTGTTGCCTTCGGATTAAAGTTTCCAATTAGTTTTGGCGTTTCACCGATCATGCCAGATGTAATGGGTTTACCATTCGCCTGCACTAAATAATTTCCGTTCTTATCTTTTTCCCAAACATTAGAAATAAGATCACCATAGCTGCCGCCTACTTTCACCTGGGGCAATGCACCCCAGTCCATATACCCCCCCAGGTTCACGATGTTAATGTCTTCGGTTAATTCTTTTACTTTATTCCTGTTCATGCCTAGGTTGAAAGAAACATCCCAATTGAAATCCTGGCTTTTTAAAGGTGTTCCGTTCACTACAAGTTCAATCCCGTTGTTCTGGATATTTCCTGCATTGATATATTGCGTAGCATATCCTGTTGCAACAGGTATGCTGATGGTGAGCAGCTGGTTGAATGAGTTTGCCTTGTAGTAGGAGAAATTGAAACCAAGTCTGTTATCAAGAAAATTCGCTTCCAGACCAGCTTCAATGTTTTTAACTATTTCGGGTTGCAGTTGCGGGAACGGAAGCACATCGCTTCTGAATAAATAACCGTTGCCAACACCTGCAGTGTAATTATAGCTTGCAGATAATAACCCAAACTGTCCGCCATTTCCTACTTCAGCATAGTTGATGCTTGCTTTAAGGAAAGTTACTTTCTCCGGCATGGGAATAAGGTCAGATATAATTGCCGACATACCTAAAGAATAATACTGGAACGAGTGTGGTGCACGTAATCTCGAATCCCAGTCGTTACGAAGGCTCGCATCGACGAAAATAGCATCCCTGAACGAAATGTTTGCCTGACCGAACACAGACTGTGTTTCTACTTCTGTTCCCGATTGTGTGATCACTGGATTTGTAGCAAAATTGAGACTGTATTTATTCGTTACATTCAATCCGTTTGCAACACCAAGTGTTTGTGAGAATTCACTGTTCTGATAGATCGCACCAAGGTTATAATTTATTTTAAGATCTTTTGAAAGGTCGTTAGCTCCGGAAAGAATTACATCGAGCCATTTCTGCGTGGTCAATGAATTTAACTCTGAATAATAACCGCCTGCATTAGTTGCCCAGAGCAATGTACCCTGTGCAGTTTTCTGTTCTGCTCTTGTATATGATCTGTCAAGATTCGCACGACCTGTAATGTTCAGCCATGGAGTGATCTCATATTTAGTTGATAAAAATCCAAGCACCTGGTCTCTCTTCTGTGTGAGATTATCCTTATTTACACTCCAGTAAGGATTTCCGTAAATAGGCTTTAAAGTTGAGGGCCATGGTGCAGGCTCGGATATACCGAGTTCATTTTGCTGCTCATATTTTTCTGCACTGGCTGTAGGCACGTTCCTGGGTATCTGGTAGATATTCAGTACAGGTGTGTTTCCTTCACCATTACGTGGTCTGTTCTGTATGTTTTGTGTAAAATAGGTAACCTTGAAATCGGTTGAAAGTCTTTTAGAGATCTGGTTTGACAACCTTGCATTGATTGTATGCCTCAGCAGTTCATTATTTGGAATTATACCCTGTGTATTATTATTAGTATAGGAAAGATATCCCTGCATTTTATCTGAACCACCTGAAACACCAATTGAATTGTTCAGGTTGATGCCTGTGCGGAAAAAATCTCTTATGTTGTCTGGCTGCGCGCTATATTTTGCTGGATTGCCGGCATAATCAGTGTAATCCCTTCCATCAAGTGCTGCACCCCAGCTGTCTCCCATTGAAACATCCAGGTTTCCACCAACGCCTTGTCCATACTTATTCTGAACTCGTGGCAATGCAAAAGGAGTTTCCAGCGTAACACCGGAGTTAAGTGATACGGACATCCTGTTGCGGCTGCCTTTCTTTGTGGTGATCACAATCACTCCATTACCCGCCTGGCTGCCATAGAGCGCAGCAGCAGAAGCTCCTTTCAACACTGTTGTAGATTCTATATCATCAGGATTTATGTTTGATGCCATGTTATCGAACTGCGTATTGAAAATGGGAACACCATCAATTACGATTAGGGCACTGTTGTTGCCCTGGATGGATCTATTTCCTCGCAAAATTATTTTGGCACCGCTTCCAACACCTCCGGAACTCTGTGTGATAAAAGCATTGGCCACTTTACCCTGGAAGTTGTTGAGAATATTATTAGGATCTCTCACCTCGGCAAGCTCTGCAGCTTTCACTGTTTGCGTAGCATATACCAGCGATTTTGCTGATCTGCGTATACCCAGGGCCGTTACAACAACTTCATTCAGTGTACCACTGGTTTGCTGTAGCGTAATATCAACTTCATTCTGAGAAGAAGATACTTTCTGTCTGATTTCAGTGTATCCAACAGAAGAAACAATAATAGTTACTTCTCCGGAAGGTGCATGTAATGAAAATGAACCATCTTCATTAGTAGTGGTTCCCTCTCCGCCTGATAAGGTTACGGATGCTCCTGCAAGGGGACCTGCAACTGATCCTACTTTACCAGTTATAGTCCTGGTTTGTGCCTGAATTACCAGGCCAAGAAAAAGTAATGGCAGGAATAGCAGCTTTTTAGCTTTGAACATTTTTGTTTGGTTTAAATGATTGTCTGTTGTATTTTCTTTCTTTTAAGAGTAGGATTCGAATTTAACGAAAGGTTTTGATACTCTAATATAGACTTTACCTTTCGTTTACTTACGATTTAAAATTATGAATTTATTTTTCCTTGCCAAATTTTTTTTGAATCTTATTGTAAAAGCTCCAGTTTCGATCTTACGATAGCGGTAACAGCGGCAATAGCAGGCGGAAACACGATACGCAGGTCAATCTCGTCCGATGACTGCAGATCGTTTTTTAAAGTTTCAATGAATATGTTTTTGATTTCAGTTGCCAGGTTGATCTTACAGATACCTCTTTTAATTGCGGCAACGAGTATATCTCCAGGAATGCCCGATCCGCCGTGCAATACCAGCGGCACATCAGTAAGTGCACGGATTGCACTTAACCGTTCCAGGTCCAGCTTAGGCTCTTTCTTATAAAATCCATGTACCGTTCCTATGGCAACCGCCAGTGCGTGTACACCGGTAGACGCTACGAAAGTTTGTGCCTGTTCCGGATCCGTATAAGCCAGCAGCTCGCTTGATTGACCCAACTTTGCTACATATCCCAGTTCCGCTTCAACATTTGCATTGTATTTTGCAGCAAGTTCTACTACCCTTGAAGTGATGTCTACATTTTCTTCAAACGATTTTTCACTTGCATCTATCATCACGGAATCAAACCCGTTATCAAGGCATTCATAAATAAGATCATATGAAGTGGAATGGTCGAGATGCAGCCATCCGGTTACTCCGGATTCTTTCATTGCAGTTCTTGCCATCGTAACAGCAACAGCTGTTCCCATGTATTTAAGTGAACTTTGTGTAAGCTGAAGTATGATTGGTTGTTTGGCGACAGCTGCCGCACTCAGCACACCTTTCAGCGTTTCATAATTATAAAAATTCGTGGCCAGCAGCGAGCGTCCCTTACTTTGAAGCTCACGGAGTACTCTTGTAAGGTCAGGCTGTGATAATACCGTATTGTTCAATTGCATTTTTTAATCTGTTTTCGAAATCATTGAAAGCGGCTGTTCCTCCTGCCGCCTGTGTTGAAATGGCAGCAGTGAGATTTCCAAACTCCTGGCAAACTTCAACCGGTTCGTTTCGGATGAACTTATGTATAAATCCTGCATTGAAACTGTCACCTGCTCCTATTGCGTCGACCACAGATTTATTAAGAAAAGCAGGCAGTTCTTTTATTTGTTGATTTGTATATAACAGTGATCCTCTGGCACCTCTTTTTACCACCATGACTTTTACCAGGTTTTTTACAGAATTGATTGCCTGCTCCAGTGAAGTCGTTCCGGTAATCTTCAACAGTTCTGCTTCGTTTGGAAAAAACAGGTCAACATGCGGTAAGATTTCCTGCAGGTTAATCTGCCATTTTTCATATGGATCCCATTGGGCATCAAAAGAAGTGGTCATGCCCGCATCTTTTGCCGCATGAAAAATATTTCCGATAGATTGCTGAAGCTGCGGCTGAAGAAAAAAGGATGAAAAATGTAGATGTTTTGCTTCGCTGAATTTTTCAATTGCAATGTCTGATGAGCTAAGAAAACTCATAGCACCCTGGTGTGTGATATTAGCGCGGTCTTCACCATAATTAAGCACTACGGTTGCTCCTGTTTTTAATCCAGCTTCCTGTTTTACCATTGAGGTATCTACATTGCGTAACTGCAATTCACGGAGAATAAAATCACCTAACAGGTCCTCCCCCGTTTTTCCTATAAATGCCACCCTGCTTCCTAATCTGCTGAGGTTGCAAGCACAGATTGCCGAAGAGCTACCGATAACAAAAGTCATGTCATCCGCAAGAATTTCTTTTCCTTCTTGGGGCAGAGCCGTCATCTGGTCCATGATAAGGTCTACATTCAACTCACCCACTACTATTACATCAAACTGCTTCGACATCGTATGGATATTAAATCATGTTGTTTCAAATGGATATATGTTCACTCCTTCTACAATCCTGGTGATCGAACCATTCTGAGATGGATTATCGGGCCTGAGTTTATATTTCAGGCATGTATAAAATCCTAATAATTGCGCGGGAATAACGCTGCAAACTGCTAGAAACTCTTCATCAAGTTTTTGTGGCATCTCAGATAATTCTATCAGCAGATCAACTTCGAGATCTTGAACTTCACTTTCAATTATTCCTACACGATATAATCCCTTCTCCTTGGCATTCACATCACGCACCAGGTCCGTTTCATAACTGAAAACATACTCTTGATTAGAGAATAAATAGATGATCAGCGTATTTGGGTTGATCACGGCTTTGGGACCATGCCTGAATCCCAGATAAGAATCGTGTTTCCCAACCACTTTACCATCTGTCAGCTCCTGCACTTTTAACTGCGATTCTTCGGCTGCACCGAGTAATGGACCGGAACCTAAAAACACCACCCTTTCAAACTCCATTGCAGCAACGCTTCTCAATTCGCCAGCATAATTAGTGATTATTTTTCTTCCATATTCCACAAGCGTGTGCACATTATTTTCATACTCCTCTATATTATTAATTCTCGTAATAAGTATTCCCGCCAGCAGCATCGAAGTAAAGCTGCTGGTCATCACCAGGCTTTTATCATCAGTTTCGCCTGGCAGCAAAATGGCCAGTTCATTTTCTTTATTACGGGTACCGGTGACCAGCCGGCCAGATGAATTACAGGTTATAATAAGGTGAAAGGCCTCGTCACAAATAGAATTTACTAGCGATACTACTGCGGAACTTTCCGGACTGTTACCGGATCTTGCAAAAGAAATAAGCAGCACCGGTTTGTTTTTTCTGATATACCCCTCAGGATGCGTAAGCAGATCCGTTGTGGCAACAGCCCTCGAACATCTGCCCGTAAATTTTGCAAACGGACCCTGCAGGATAGTACCGATAAAAGAAGAAGATCCTGCACCTGTGAGTATTATGTCTGTATCGGCCGATGCAAATACTTTGTCAAAGAACTGCCTGATTCGTGTTCTATCATTCCGTATAAGCTGATATGTTTTCAACCAGACAACGGGCTGTTGGTAAATCTCTTTTGCAGTATGTATTGCTCCTGAATCGTGAAGTTCACTTTCACTTAACCCAAAATAATCAGAAAAGTGAACGTTTCGTAAATAATTCTCCATTAAGTCTACTTTTAATCTTTCGTTTCGTTTCGATATAAAAGTATTGAATTTATTTTTCCTTTCTATACGTTGTTAAAATAATTTTTTAGTTTTGATTCATTAACTTAATGGAACCCCATGAGCTCAATAAATAAAAAATCAACAGTTGACAGACGCGTATATATTATTGATAAACTCAATACTTCAGGGCAGGTAGATGTATCTACGCTAAGTCACGAGTTGGACGTGAGCGAAGTAACCATCAGGAACGACCTGGAAAAGCTGGAAGAAAAAAATATACTTATCCGTGCCAGGGGCGGCGCAATCAAGCTCGATCGTGTAAGCACCGACTTTTCAATATCAGACAAACATAAACAGCATTCGGAAGAAAAGAAAAGAATCGGTACGGCTGCTGCTCAGTTTATTCTGGAGGGTGAAACGATTATCCTGGATTCCGGTACCACCACCATGGAAATTGTAAAGAATCTTCCGAAAACAATTTCACTGACCGTTATCAGCAATGCCCTCAACATTGCGAACCAGTTGTCAGAACATCCGGAAGTTAACCTTATCATTCCCGGCGGCATCCTTAGAAAAAAATCTTTATCTCTCGTTGGCTCAATCGCTGAAGAAAATTTTAAAAATTTTTATTGTGACAAATTATTCCTCGCTGTAGATGGCATTGATGCTGCTTATGGAGTGTCTACTCCCAATCTTGAAGAAGCCCAGATCAACAGGGTGATGATAGCCGTCTCCAAGCAGGTGATTGTAGTAACCGACTCCAGCAAATTTCGTAAAAGGTGTCTTTCGCTTATATCTCCCGTTAACAATATCGACATGGTGATTACTGATTCGGGCATTCTTCCTGAAGACCGCACGAAACTTGAAAATTCAGGTGTAAAGGTCGTGGTGGTTTGATGATGGGATGAATCAATTAATTAATTTTAATTAAACTAACAGCACCGTGTAAGCGATACACAGTTAAAATACTGCTATTATCCGTTTTATTCTGATCAGCCGGAATGTAAAATTTCAAAGCATACTGCTACATTTGCCGCGCTTACAATTTACTCACTTCTAAACCTCTGCACCATGAAGCTGCACCTCTATGCGCTTACTTTATTTTTTGTATACCCTGTATTAGTATTTTCCCAGGTAACAGTCGCAACAGAAATAACTGAAAAACCTGAAACAGCACCTGCTGTAAATGTTCATGCGAACTGCCTGAAACATTTTTCACGTTCTTTTAAAAACAGTGTTCATGCAATCTGGTCAACTAATGATAAAGGTTACAGTGTTCGTTTTAAAGAAAATGAATTGTCATACGATGTGCGTTACAATCATCATGGCCGCTGGATGTGCACCATCCGCAATATTCCTTTTCAACTGCTGGACAAGAAGATCGCAAAATTTGTTTTAAACGAATTTAAACATTACAACATCTTTTTCGCTCAGGAGGTTTCTGTTCCATTAGGATCGGTATACCTCATTAAAATTGAAAAAGGAAATGAATGGAAATGTATTAAAGTAAAAAAATGGGAAACTGAAGTGATGGAAGAATATGTGAAGGGTTGAAACGAACATAGAAAAAGGACAACCTAAGTTGTCCTTTTTCTAGTTCAATATTCCGTGGAGAATACCGGATTCGAACCGGTGGCCTCTTGCATGCCATGCAAGCGCTCTAGCCAACTGAGCTAATCCCCCTTTAGGGCGGCAAATATAACTATTCACCCCAAATTTCATCTTCGCCTTTCAGCCATCGCTTCACCTGCTCAGTGGTTACTGATTTCGGTCTTTCGAGCGGCATTTGCAATGCCCTGTCCCAGATAAGACTTGCCAGTACACCCAGCGCACGGCTTACACCGAATAAAACGGTGTAAAATTCATATTCAACAAGTCCATAATGTACTAGGAGCGCACCACTGTGAGCATCAACATTCGGCCATGGATTTTTTACTTTTCCAAGCGCCTTCAATATCGGTGGCACTTGTTCATAAATATTCCATACCATCTGAACAAGCGAATCATCAGGCATATGCTTTTTCCCAAATTCCATCTGCGCAGTGAATCGCGGATCCGTTTTTCTTAATACTGCATGACCATAACCAGGAACAACTTTTCCTTCACCCAAGGTTTTCTTCACATAATCTGCTATCTGCTCTTTGCCTGGATTGTCAGTTTTCAGGTCTTCCCTCATTTCAAATATCCACTTGATCACCTCCTGGTTTGCAAGTCCGTGCAGCGGACCTGCAAGTCCGTTCATGCCTGCAGCAAGTGCCAGGTATGGATCACTTAGGGCAGAGCCTACCAGATGTGTGGTGTGTGCAGAAACATTTCCACCTTCATGATCAGCATGTATTGTCATGTACAATCGCATCAGCTCCTTGAAACTGTTATCACCATAACCCAGCATGTGTGCGAGGTTCCCGGCCCAGTCGAGCAGCCCGTTCGGGTGTATATGATCGTTATTTTTATATTTTCTCCGGTATATATATGCAGCAATACGTGGAAGGCGTGCTATAAGATCCATTGAATCATCGAAAGCCCATTCCCAGTAATCTTTCTTGCTCATGCCTTCAGCATACTTCTTCGCAAAATTACTTTCGGTCTGCAACGCCATGATGCCATTAACAAACATGGTCATAGGATGCGCTGTAAGCGGAAGGGCATCGATCACATCAAATACATGATTAGGAACATGCGAACGGCGCTGCCATACAGAACTTAAATAGGCAACATCCTCTTCGGTAGGCAGTTCGCCGATCAGCATCAAATAGAATAACCCTTCAGGTAATGGTTCACTGCCACCAGGGGCCTTTGGAAGTTTTTTTTGCAGTTCAGGAATTGAATATCCCCTGAACCGGATTCCTTCATGCGCGTCGAGCAGAGAGGTTTCAGTAACCAGGCCGGTCATCCCTCTCATTCCCTGGAAAACCTGTGATAATTGCACTTCTCCAATTTTTTTAGCACCATGCTCCTTGATAATAGATTTTATTTCAGCGCCAGAGGCGGCAGAAACCGCCTTAAACCGCTCTTTCATATTTCCCATTGTAACAATGTTTAATAAATTCCCGAAAAGTGCACAGAAAAAACAATTATCACCAGACCGGAAGGCGAATTTACTTATTAACCCCCTGATAATTATTATAAAAGATGAAAAAATGATTATTTCGGAGCCTTGCGATAAAGATATATCGCTACCATCGTGAAAATCATATTAGGCATCCATGCAGCAATAAACGGATGAAGATTTCCTTTCGTAGAGAATGTAAGTGAGAATTTATCCATCACAACAAAAAGGGCTGCAAGGATGATCCCGACAGCCATGTGTAAGCCGCTTCCACCGCGTATTTTGCGTGATCCAACTACAGCGCCCATAAGTGCAAGCAATACAACCGATACCGGTGTGGCATCGCGCCGGTAACGTTCAACTTTGTAATCATTCAATCCTTCTGAACCTCTGAGTTCCTCAAGCATTATGAATTTTTTCAACTCAGGGGTGGTCATTTTATCTTTCAGATATTTGTCGAACCTTATTTCATTCGGTTTCACATTGAGATTAATATGCATCGTGGGAACAAGCTTTATGTCTTCTTTCAACCCGTTAATGTGGCGTTCCATTACACGGTCGAGCTTCCACTTTTTTACTGCTGTATCCCAGCGCATTGTTTGTGCCCGCAGGTTGTACACCACGTTCGTTCCTTGCAGGCGGTCGAGGAAGAAACCGCCATATGCCGATTTGGATGTTGTGTCGTAATTTCTTAACCCTGCATATGTATTTGAGTCAACCCTCACATAAAAATTAGATCCTTTTGCAAGATATTGCCCTACTTCATACGAGCTTTTTGCATCAACATAGGTTGCCTGGAAATTAGCGCGCAACACCGCTGCTTTTGGAATAAGATATTGCGTAGCGAACCAGAATATTCCTCCCAGAAAAATAGCGCCTATCAGGTAAGGTCTTAATATCCTGTTATACTTGATACCACCGGCAAGCATAGCCACTATCTCTGTTCTTCCCGCCATCTTTGAAGTAAAAAGGATTACGGCAATGAACACCATCAGCGGAAATATCATGGAGATGATGAAAGGAATAAATCCCCCATAATATTTAGTGAGAATGTAATAAGCGGTTTGCCCGGACCGCACAAAATCATCTGCTTTTTCGCTCCAGTCAACTACTCCTGCAATCACAGAAAAGATGATCAGTATAAAAACTGTGGTGGTGACCATCTTCTTTATTATATACCAATCGAGAATCTTTAGCATGATGTCAAGCCCGCAAAAGTAATTTAAAACTTTGTACCTTACTTGCATGAGACTTGTATGTTCAATTATAACACTGTTAATTGTGATAACGTCATCAGCACAGGATCCTTCATTATATAAAAAAAAGGTATTCAGAACCGGCAAAGATTCTTTGAATTACAGGATCATGTACCCCTCTGGTTATAATGTAAACAAAAAGTACCCCGTCATTCTTTTTCTTCATGGCGCAGGTGAAAGAGGCGCTGATAATGAAAAGCAACTGGTGCATGGTGCAAAGCTTTTTGCCGATTCGGCGAACAGGGTGAAATATCCCGCATTTGTTATATTTCCTCAATGTCCGGAAAATGATTTCTGGGCAAAGATCGAAAGGGAACAGGCTCCTGGCACAGACACCCTGGGGGGGTTTAAATTTATTTCTGAAGGTACAATCGGTAAATCACTCGGACTTGTTGTTAAGCTCATTGATTCATTTGCAAAAACTCCGCAGGTAAATACTACAAAAATATATCTTGGCGGACTTTCCATGGGAGGCATGGGCACCTTTGAATTATTATGGAGAAAACCACGCTTCTTTGCTGCAGGTTTTCCTATCTGTGGCGGTGGCGATCCTTCTAAAGTTGAAAGTTATGCAAGAAATTTTCCTGTGTGGGTATTTCACGGTGGCAGCGATCCTGTAGTAGCGGTGAGCAATTCAAGATTAATGGTGAATGTTCTTAGTGCAGCAGGTGCCAATGTAAAATATTCTGAATATGCCGGAGTAGGGCACGATAGCTGGACGAATGCATTTGCAGAACCAGAATTATTAGAATGGCTTTTTAAGCAACAAAAATAATAAGCGCACATTATTTTGCATAAGGCTAAAGTCTTCGTTTATAATTTTCTACTGCCTCACTCTTCCAGGTAAAAAAACTACCATCCACAATTCTCTTCCTTGCTTCACTCACCACATTCATATAAAAAGCAAGATTATGCACGCTGGCAATGGTTAAACCCAGTAGCTCCTTTGATTTCACAAGATGCCGTAAATAAGCCTTTGAATAAAAATTGCTGACAGGACTTTCAAATCCATCATCTATCACACTGAAATCCTTTTCCCACTTTTTATTATCAATATTAATAACACCATTGCTAGTGAACAGCATCGCATTGCGACCGTTACGTGTTGGCATCACACAATCGAACATATCAATACCTGATGAAATACATTCCAGAATGTTCCATGGCGTACCAACACCCATAAGATATCGCGGCTTGTTTACCGGAAGATGTTCACAGCATAATGCAGTAAGCTCATACATCAGTTCTTCGGGTTCTCCAACACTTAAGCCTCCTATTGCATTACCCGTAGCATCACAGGCAGCTACTTCTTCGCATGATGCTATCCGTAAGTCTTTATAGGTTCCTCCCTGTACTATGGGAAACATATTCTGTGAGTACCCGTATTTCCCTTCTGTTTCTTTGAATCTCCTGAAACACCGCGCCAGCCACCGGTGAGTAAGCTCCATTGACTCCTTTGCATATTTATATTCACTCGGATACGGCGGACATTCATCAAATGCCATTATTATATCTGCACCGATAGTGCGCTGAATATCCATCACCAGTTCCGGTGTAAATAAATGCTTTGACCCATCGATGTGCGACTGGAATATCACGCCTTCCTCACTGATTTTTCTTGATCCTGATAGTGAAAAAACCTGGTACCCTCCGCTGTCTGTGAGAATAGGTTTGTTCCATCCATTGAACTTATGCAAACCCCCTGCAGCTTCGAGAATATCGAGTGAAGGCCTCAGGTAAAGATGGTAAGTGTTTCCAAGTATGATCTGCGCCTTAACATCATTTTTAAGTTGCTCCTGGCTAACAGCTTTTACGCTCCCCGCAGTGCCTACCGGCATGAATATGGGAGTAAGGATATCACCATGATCAGTGGTTATTTTACCCGCGCGTGCATGGCTGTTTTTATCAATGGTCTGTAGATCAAATTTCAATTGCATGGAAGGTGTAAATATAACTTACTTCTTCCTTTTGCTTTCTGCCTTTTAACCTTTGCCCGTATCTTCGCCCTCTTATGGAAATCAGCGGAAATAAAGAAATTGTCATGAGCGGCATCCGGAGCACAGGATTCCTTCACTTCGGCAATTATTTCGGAGCTATACGCAATTATGTGCGCATGCAGGATGAATATAAATGCTTCTTTATGGTGGCAGATCTGCACAGCCTCACTACGCATCCCGACACGCAACAACTAAAGTCTAACGTACATCGTGTACTCGCTGAAAATATCGCTTCAGGACTTGACCCGGAAAAAGTTACCCTTTATTGTCAGAGCCATGTTCCTGAAACCGCAGAGCTATATCTTTTCCTGAATATGATGGCGTATAAAGGAGAATTGGAAAAAACCACCACCTTCAAAGATAAAGCACGTCAGCACCCCCAGAATATAAACGCTGGCCTGCTTACTTATCCCGTTCTTCAAACGGCCGACATACTGCTTCATCGCGCAGCACTCGTACCTGTAGGAAAAGACCAGGAACAACACCTTGAAATGGCGCGCAACTTTGCTAACCGTTTCAATCATCGTTACGGTGATGTTTTTCCTGAACCACATGCTTTCAATTTTGGAGAAGAGCTGGTTAAAGTACCATCGTTGGACGGAACAGGAAAAATGAGCAAAAGCGAAAACGAATATGCCACCATATACTTATCGGACGATGATGAACTCATCCGGAAAAAAATAAAGAAAGCAAAAACAGATACGCTTCCGCAAAATCCAAACACCCCAAAATCAGAAGTGATCGCCAATTTATTTCAGTTGATGGAACTCGTTAGCGACAAAGAAGTAGTGAGCAAATTTGATGAAGCTTATAATAATCTCACCATCCGTTACGGCGATCTGAAAGAACAGCTTGCTGAAGACATGATCCGGTTCGTTACTCCCATCCGCGAAAAATCTATTGCCATCTTTCACGACGAGGACTATCTGAAACAGGTAATGGCAAGAGGCGCCGCCAAAGCTCGCGACAGTGCACAATCCACTATGGAGGTAGTAAAAAGAGCAATGGGACTGGATTATTTTTAATGGAGATTTAGTATTTGTTTATATTTAAACGGACAAATGGCAAAAAGCAAAAAACCTAAACATATAGCGGTCGCGGGTAACATCGGTGCAGGAAAAACCACCCTCACTGAATTACTCAGCAAGCATTATAAATGGATTCCCCAATTCGAAGACGTTGACCATAACCCGTACCTGTTTGATTTTTATGAAGACATGCCCCGCTGGAGCTTCAACCTCCAGATTTATTTTCTTAATAACCGTTTGAACCAGCTACTCGATATACAACGGGGAACAGAAACGGTGATCCAGGATCGAACCATTTATGAAGACGCCCACATTTTTGCCCCGAACCTTCATGAAATGGGTTTAATGGGCAAGCGCGATTACGATAATTACTTTGCTTTTTTCGAAACCCTGAAGTCAATGGTACAGCCACCTGACCTTCTTATCTATTTAAAGGGATCTGTGCCTACACTCGTGGCGCAAATTCAAAAAAGAGGAAGGGAATACGAAGAAAATATTCGGCTCGACTACCTTAAAAGACTTAATGATTTTTATAACAAGTGGATAGAAAGCTACCGCGAAGGCCCACTGCTCGTAATAGACATAGATAAGAATAAATTTCCTGAGAACGATGAACATTTAGGTGAAGTGATCGGCAAGGTGGATGCAATGCTATACGGTTTGTTTTGATATCCCTACCGCCTAATTATATTTAGAATACGCCTCCAGATGCTTTAACATCGCATCTATTTTTTTATCCCATATATTCTGCTGTGCAGTATCCAGCGAATGATCAGTGATCATATCATACTGCTTCTGCATATTTACATGCTCCTTCATTGTTTCAGCATAAATTTTATTTATGTCATCACTCACAGTCTTACTGTTGAACACATACTCATTAAGATTTTTGTGAAGCAGTCGCGCATACCCTTCTGCAATATTGAAATGACCCTGTTCATGATTCAGGATATAGTCGTTCCTTATTCTTCCCCATGAAAGCAGTTTATTGAATTTGCATTTTATGCTATGGGTAAGCCCCTTATTTGAGTATTCAAAGCCAACGGTAATGGAACTATTGGTTAAAGCGGCGTTTGATGATGAAGGATCCGGCGCGCCTTTGAAATCAGCCCATGTAAGTTTACGCGATGCATTCCATTCAATGATATTGTCTTCTTTAGAAACAGACAGAAACAAGGGAAATATTAAAAGGAATAAACTGTGCATCATGAGATGCAAAAATATTTCAAGAAGTTCAACTTAAAAGTTAATAGTTTTATATAGATGTTGATGTTTATAAACCGGCGCTACAATACCTATAATTTTGGTCCTGCAGCACGGATCTTATCATCTACTCCACCCTCATACTTTTTGAAATTATCCATGAACTTTTCTGCAAGTATAATTGCCTGCGCATCATATGCGTCCTTGTTCTTCCATGTATCTCTGGGATATAAAAGATCATACGGCACACCCGGACAGGCAACCGGTATCTCCATCCCGAAAACAGGATGTTTGTCGTACTGAACATTATTAATCTCGCCGGAAATGGCTGCTGAGATCATCGCCCTTGTAAATGATAATTTTATTCTTGTTCCTACACCATACGTACCACCGGTCCATCCGGTATTTACCAGCCAGACATTTACTTTATGCTTATGAAGTTTTTCACCTAGCATAGACGCATATTTTCCGGGATGTAAGGGCATAAAAGGTGCACCGAAGCATGCACTGAAAGTAGATACAGGTTCTTTTATTCCTTCTTCGGTGCCTGCGACTTTTGCAGTGTACCCTGAAATAAACTGATACATAGCCTGTGCAGGTGATAACCTCGAAATAGGTGGTAACACTCCATAGGCATCACAGGTAAGGAAAAATATGTTAGAGGGAATGTTTCCGGTAGAGGGCAGCTGTGCATTGCCGATAAAATCGATAGGATAGGAAACTCTTGTATTTTCCGTGATGCACGACGAAGCAAAATTTATTTTATTTGTACCAGGGTAGCAAACAGTATTCTCTAATAAAGCTCCCTCCTTGATTGCATGATATATTTCAGGTTCTTTTTCTGCACTCAGGTCGATCACCTTTGCGTAACAGCCACCTTCAAAATTAAAGATGTTGTTTTTTGTCCACCCGTGCTCATCATCACCTATCAATCTTCTTGAGCTGTCTGCGCTCAATGTTGTTTTGCCAGTTCCACTTAATCCAAAAAACAGCGCGGTGTTCCCATTGTCACTCATGTTCGCCGAACAATGCATGCTGAGAACATTATTTTTATAAGGAAGCAGATAATTGAGTACAGTGAATATGCCTTTCTTTATTTCCCCTGTATATCCTGTTCCGGCAATCAAAATCATCTTATGTTTGAAACTGATGACAGCAGCATTTTTTTGTCTTGTTCCACATTCTTCAGGGTCAAGTTCAAGACCAGGTGCAGCAACAACATACCAATCCGGTTTAAAATCGTTCAATTCACTTTCCGTTGGCCTGAGCAGCATGTTATATGCAAATAAATTCCCCCATGGCTTTTCATTGATCACACGGATACCGAGTCTGTGATCACGATCTGCACAAGCAAAAGTATCACGGATCCATACCTGCGGAAGCTTTTCAAGGTACAAAGCCATCGTCTCAAAAATCTTATCATAATATTTCTGAGAGATGGGAATGTTGAAGTTGTTCCAGTCAACTGAACCGGCTGTAATTTCATCCTTAACGATGTATTTGTCTTTTGGACTTCTTCCGGTGAAGGCGCCAGTATTGATAATCAGGGCTCCGGTATCACTTAACGAACCTTCCCCCATTTTTAGCGTCTGCTGTACCAGTTCCTGAGGATGTAATTGATAATTCGGGCAATTAGACAAAAGCAGGTCCAGCCGGACCTGCCTGTCTTTGGCGACAATCGTAGAGACCACCATATGGCAAGCACATATTTAGAGTTCAAAGATAAACGGGATAATATCTAAATCAAAGGTGGCAAACCAGCTTCTGAAATGAAATATTTCAATTGAATGGGGGTATTATTAAATAATATCTAACTACCAAGCGTTAGCCATTTTCGATGACTATTGAATACTGCGTATACTTATACCAAAACTAAATCTCCTATTTTTACACCCACTAAGAACGTTTTAAACAGTCAATTTCCGGATGAAACATCTTCCCCTTGATCCTTCGATATTTCTTAATAATAGAAAGCGGTTTACAGAAAAGATGGTTAAAAACTCGATTGCCATCTTCAATAGCAATGATGAGATGCCGGCAAATGGCGATGCGCTTTACCCTTTTCAGCAGAATTCAGATCTTTTCTGGCTTACCGGAGTGTTGCAGGAAGATACGATGGTAGTGCTGTTCCCTGAAAATCCGGATCCTAAATTCAGGGAAGTGCTGGTGCTCGTAAGACCTAATGAACTGAAAGAAAAGTGGGATGGAAAAAGATTGAGGGCGGAAGAAGCGAAAAAGATATCAGGCTTTCAGACAATAGTATGGCTTGATTCGCTTGATAGTTTATTACAGCCATGGATTAACCAGTCAGATGTGATTTACCTGAATACAAATGAAAATGACCGGAAAGCTGCTCGTTTACAAACAAGAGATTATCGTTTTGCAGAAAACATGAAGTCCAGCTACCCGGCGCATAAATTTGAAAGAAGCGCTAAGATCCTGAAAGAACTGAGGGGTATCAAAACAAAGGAAGAAATTGAAGTAGTGCAAAAGGCAGTGGATATAACAAATTACGCTTTTGAAAGGGTGTTGAAAGTTATCCGTCCGGGCATTATGGAATATGAAATAGAAGCAGAGATTGTTCATACATTTTTATCACAGCGCGCGTCCGGTGAAGCTTATGGGAGCATCATTGCATCTGGCGACAGGGCACGCATACTTCACTATGTAGCGAACAATGAAGAATGTAAAGATGGTGAACTGGTGTTGATGGATTTTGGCGCACGCTATGGAAATTATGCTGCAGATCTTTCACGCACCGTTCCTGTAAACGGAAAATTTACAAGAAGACAGGCTGAAGTGTATAATGCATGTTTACATTTGCACGACTTTGCAAAATCGTTGCTGAAGCCTGGAATTTCGGTTGTTGATTTTACTGATCAAGTAGGAGAAGAAGCAACAAAAACTTTTATCAGGCTGGGCATTCTGAACGAACAGGAAGTGAAGAATGAAGACAGGGACAACAGAGCTTATAGAAAGTATCTTTATCATGGCATTTCACATCATCTTGGCATTGATGTTCATGATCTGGGAACGAGATCCGAACCTTTGCAGCCGGGAATGCTGCTGACAGTAGAACCTGGAATTTATATAGAACAGGAGCAGATGGGAATAAGGATTGAGAATAATGTATGGATAACCGAAAATGGCAACAAAGACCTGATGAAAAATATTCCTGTTACAGTAGAACAGATCGAAGCGCTGATGAAGAAATAAAAGCAGTATGACGAAACAGATCCCAAACCTTTTTACGTTACTTAATCTTATATGCGGTTGCCTCGCAATTATTTTTATACTGCAAACCGGTGAATCACTCGTGATGCAGAGCGAAGAAGGATCGTGGGTACCTCAATTGCCTGAAAAAATCTGGTGGGGATCTATATTGATTGGTATTGCAGCAGTAGTTGATTTTTTAGATGGTTTTGTTGCCCGTTTATTTAAAGCAACTTCAGACATGGGCAGGCAACTTGATTCACTTGCGGATATGGTAAGTTTCGGTGTTGCACCCGGAATTATCTTATACCAATTGCTGCGTATTAGTTTCATACAGGAAGAAAACGGACTTGACGTTAGTTTGTGGGCGCTTGCGCCGGCATTGCTTTTTCCTGCAGCTGCTGCCTGGCGACTCGCCCGGTTTAATCTGGATGGCGATACTGATACAGATTTTAAAGGTGTACCAAGTCCTGCTGCGGGTTTATTTGTTGCCTCACTCCCTTTGATACTCTTCTATAATTATTTTAACATCGACGTTATACTCGTGAATAAATGGGTACTGTATGCCATCATCTTATTACTGAGTTACCTGATGATAAGCAACATATGTTTCATCGCAATGAAATTCACGAAAGCAAATACGAAAAGTAATCTTCCTAAAATAATACTTGTGATAATTTCGTTGATCGCAGCGATTTTTTTAAAATGGCTGGCAGTGCCTGTAGTGTTCCTGGTATATGTAATTTTATCGTTGACAACTAAAAAAAATTTGAAATGATTTATACGGTTCAGGTTAAAGTAATGCCATTGAAAGAGTTACTTGATCCGCAGGGAAAAGCAGTGATGACAGGATTAAAAAACCTTGGCATGCCTTCGGTTTCAGATGTACGTGTAGGCAAAAATATTCAGCTGCAGGTAGATGCTGATACTGAAGAAAAAGCTAAACAGATCGCCGAAGAAGCGTCAAGGAAATTACTCGCCAACGAAGTGATGGAATATTTTGAAGTGGAATTAAAAAATTAATGTGCTGTACATTGTTCCCACACCTATCGGCAATCTGCAGGACATCACATTGAGAGCCCTTGAGTTGCTGAAAAAAGTAGATCTTATTCTCGCGGAAGACACACGGACCTCATCAAAGCTTCTAAATCATTACAGCATTCAGAAACCAGTTACTCCTTTTCACCAGCACAACGAGCACCAGGTGTTGCAACACCTGATTACACAACTTGAAAATGGGAAAACAATGGCATTGGTTACAGATGCGGGTACTCCAGGTATTTCCGATCCTGGTTTTCTGCTTGTCCGTGAATGCATCCGGGCAGGCATAAAAGTTGAATGCCTACCAGGCGCAACTGCTTTTGTACCGGCATTGGTAAACAGCGGAATCCCTTGCGACAGGTTTTGTTTTGAAGGATTCCTTCCGTTGAAAAAAGGAAGGCATACCCTGCTAACTGAACTGGCGTCAGAAGAAAGGACAATCATACTTTATGAATCGCCCGTGCGTCTTGTAAGAACCTTAAAGGACCTGATCCAATACTTTGGTGCCGACCGCCAATGTAGCATAAGTCGTGAGCTTACAAAAGTGTTTGAAGAGAATATAAGAGGTAGTCTACAGCAGCTTTTACTGTATTTCTCCGAAAAAAGTGTTAAAGGAGAAATCGTGGTAATTCTGGAAGGAAAAAATAGATAAACTTGGACTGCTTATTGATGTTATTCCTTTAACATATTGTCCTAAACATCTATAACTATGTATACTGAAGGATTTGAAAGCCTTGAAGAGGCAGAAAGGGAATCAAATAGAAAATACGGAGGGTCGCCCGATGTTGATAAATTACTCCGTGAAAATGACAAGTTGAAAAAAAGTCTTGAAAAAGAAAAGTTTTTCAACAAGCTTCTTGATCAGGAGATACAAGAGCTCAAATCTTCCCTTCCCAGCGGGAAATCGAATAATCCTAGTGACTATTGGTCAGGCAGAAAGCGGGTTTCGAGAAGTGCATTTTTCACTTTGTTTTTCATAACGCTTGTTATGGCAGGTTACATAGGTTATGGTTTCTATTATGACAAGAAATTTGATTACCTGGAATTAAAAAATAAAGTTACTCGCAGCCATCCTCCGGCAATTGTGGATGAACCAGCTCCTGAAGATAACAGTAAAGTCCAAACGAAAACAACAATAGTTAATGTACCCTCTGTGCCTGCCGCTTCAAACATCAATGCTCCAGCCGTAAAGGATTCTGTGCCGAACATTATTGGGGCAGCTAAAAATACAACTGCAGAAAAACAATCGGGCAAGCAAAAGGCTGCGGTAGTTATTACTCCTGATGAAGAATACAATGAAGATGAGGTGAATGCCACCTTGCGTGAAAAAGTTACTCCAGTAAATAAGAATGCTGTAAAATCAACACCTGCAGTTACTGCACATCAAAATACAGCTAGGTTCCAGTCTGATGAAACCAAACCGGTTATTGGCAGATACCGCATCACTTCAAAAGCGAATTTTTATAACTCTCCTGATGAAAATACAATGCGCAGTACTTTCATCTCCGAATCTGCGAATAAGACTGTGAATGCTTTTGAAGAAAAAAATGGTTTTATTTATGTGGTGTACACAAATGATCTGGGTTATACTTCGCGGGGATGGTTGAGCAAGAAGGATTTGAGAAAGGAGTAGGCAAAGGGTAAAAGGCAAAGCGCGCAAGCTTCTTTGAGCTTTCTACCTAAATATTATAATTACACACTTTTCCCGCTATTGGCGGGATTTTTTATTTCCTTTGCCTTTTGCCCTTTGCGTTTTGCCTAAAAAAGCCCCCTGAAAAATCGGGGGGCCAACAACTAAAAACAGAAATAAGAAACTAAAAATTCCAATTACCATGTAGCCGGCGCTAGCTGCAACATGATAAAACAGTTGAAGCCTTAATCAGGCTTCTTTCCATCCAGGAAAGTATTTATAGTAGAAATAGGACCGTTGTTACGGTCATCCGGTTTCACTTCGTAATTGCTGTAGAAATTTTCAACGTGCGAGATGCTGTTATATAAATCCAAATTGCGGCGGATATAAGCCGGCACGGTTTCAAACTCGTTGTTCGGATCAGCAGCATTTATGTTGAACGAAAGATTGCGCAATTTCTGTATTCGTTCTGCTGCCCGGCGCTTTTGTTGTTCTGCTTCGTCCTGCATCGCAGGTTCCTCAGCAGATGATTGCACCGGAACAATTTCATTGGTTCGATAGGCCCTAGACTCATCCGCCGCTGCTGGAATTTCGTCCTTAATCACTAATTGCATTGCCGCGGAAGGTTCTTCTTCCATGACCGGTTCTGTTTTCGCGGTAAGGACTGGTTCCTTCACAGGTTCAGGGTTGGAAGTCCCTTTGGTATCAGTTTCAGCATAAATATTGGATGGCCTTGCAAGGTATCCTCCAGACACTGTAGATGCAGAAGGACTACCCGAAAATACCCATTCCATGGTATTTTCATCCCGTATTGTTTCTATTTTATTTTCCACAGTACTTTCCCCACCTTCCATCGTAAAATCCCTAACCTCCGGCGCATCGTCTACTATTTCATTCAAAGTAGGTAGAAGTTCTTCCTTAATTGCCACAGGCTCTTCTATATGAATTTTTCTCTCTTCAACCGCCGCGTTTTCCACTTGCTGCGGTACTTTCTTTTCGTCTGTCTGCGATGAAAGAGTCAAAACGATTTTTTCATTCGGGTCGGCAACTTTTTCTTTAGATGGCTTTTTGTCAAAAGGATCTTTATGCTCAAAACCGGTAGCGATGAGGGTGATGCCGATCTTGTCGCCAAGGCTGCTATCGTAACCCATACCTAATATCACATCTGTTCCTTCGCCTGCCTGCTCTATAAGATAATTCTGGATGATCTCTACTTCATCCATAGTAAATTCATGTTCACCTTCTGCGGAATTGATATTGATAAGGATCCATTTAGCTCCCCTGATATCATTGTCATTCAATAATGGGGAAGTCAGCGCTTCTTCAATAGTGCGCTGTGCACGGTTCTCACCCCCGCATGCTGCGCTTCCGAGTATGGCAACACCACCATTACGCATCACAGTGCAAACGTCGGCAAAGTCAACATTGATCTGGCCCGTACTATTAATTACATCTGTAATACATTTGGCAGCAGTTGCTAAAACATTATCCGCGCGGTTGAACGCTTCTTTCATTTTCAGGTTACCAAACTGATGACGCAATTTGTCATTGCTGATCACAAGAAGTGTGTCAACATATTTCTTCATCACCTGGATGCCTTCTTCCGCCTGCATCTGTCTTTTTCGTCCTTCATAAGAAAAAGGTGTTGTTACGATACCTACTGTAAGGATGCCGAGCTCCTTACAGATCTTTGAAATGATCGGCGCTCCACCGGTACCGGTGCCACCACCCATGCCGGCAGTGATAAAAGCCATCTTGGTATTGACTTCAAGAATCCTTTTGATCTCTTCAAGACTTTCTTCGGTAGCCTGCCTTCCGATATCCGGATTTGCACCTGCACCAAGTCCCTGTGTTAAATGAGGACCGAGCTGCACCCTGTTCGGCACTTTACTCTGCGATATGGCCTGCGCATCTGTATTGCAAATAATAAAATTGACTCCTTCTATATTCTGGCTGAACATGTGGTTGACTGCGTTGCTGCCACCGCCTCCAACACCAACGACTTTGATGATGGACGACTTTTCTTTTGGTAGATCAAAATGGATCATTGTAATTTATTTTAAGTGGGTTAGTTACATTTATCTGAAAAGTGAAAAGTTAAAAGTTAAAAGTGAAAAGTGAAAAGTGAAACGCTTAAGTGAAAACTTAAAAGTTAAGACAATCAACTTTTAACTTTTCACTTTTAACTTTATAACGCATGATCTTCTTCTTCTTTAAACAAATCAATCAGGGTTACTTTAAACTTACCCCAGAAATCTTTCAGTCCTTTCCTGTTCTTCACCTTGTCTTCACGGCTCATTTCTTCCTCACCTTCTTCTATATAAGTATCCAGCGGCTTTTTCAATGTTTGCGGCACTTCAACCCTTACATGCCCTGTTTCAAATTGTTTCCTGTTATGTTCGTAATCGCTGTACCCTTTTAAAATAAGACCAATGCATGTTGAATAAGTAGGCTTCGCGAGCTCTTCTATATGACCAGGTGCAAGATGTTCGTTTGGATAACCGATGCGTGCATTCAACCCGGTTGTATATTCTGTAAGTTGTATCAGGTGTTTCAGTTGGGCGCCTCCGCCTGTAAGAACAATTCCTCCATTAAGCATTTTATTGTCGAGGCCAACCTGTTTAAGATGAAATGTTACAAAATCCATTATTTCGCTCATGCGTGCCTGTATGATATTGGCGAGATTCTTAACACTTATTTCTTTCGGTGGCATTCCGCGCAACCCGGGAATAGTGATCACCGCATTTGCTTTTGCTTCATTGGATAATGCAGAACCAAATTGAACTTTCATCTGCTCAGCCTGTGTTTTCAAAACGCCGAGGCCTGTTTTAATATCATTTGTAATATTCTCTCCACCGAAAGGAATTACAACTGTATGTTTTAGTATTCCTTCATAAAAAACAGCCAGGTCTGTGGTACCGCCGCCTATGTCTACAATGGCAACTCCGGCTTCAAGATCCTCCTGCCCCATTACTGCAGATGAAGATGCCAGCGGCTGCAGCACCAGGTCTTTTGTGCGCAGCCCGCTTTTTTCTACTGCGCGGTTTATATTTCTGATAGCATTTTTATCGCCGGTGATGATATGAAAGTTAGCACCCACTTTAACACCACCATACCCAATAGGATTAGGGATGTTCTGAAAATTATCTACAGTAAATTCCTGTGGTATCACATCTATGATCTGATCACCTGCAGGTATATATGTTTTATACTGGTCTGCTACCAGCTGGTCAATTTCTTTTTGCGATATCTCTTCTTCGTTCTGGTGCCTGACTATGTCGCCCCTTGTCTGAAGACTTTTAATATGATGGCCAGCGATACCAACATATACTTCTGATATGTCGAGGTTTGGATTTGAGGCGTAGCAATTGTCAAGCGCCATCTTGATGGCTTTAATGGTTTCATCGATGTTTAAAACCTGACCGTGCTTTACTCCATTTGAGTTTGCCCGGCCGAATCCTATGATCTCCAGTTTGCCGAATTCATTTTTACGACCTGCTATAGCGGCGATTTTCGTTGTGCCGATATCCAGTCCTACGATAATGGGTTGTTCAGTGTTCATGATGGTATGCTGTTTTAGTTGTTAGTTAGTGGTTATGTACCTGGTTTAGCTTTTTTTAACTCCTATGATTTCATTGTTATACTGTATTTTGATTATTTCATATTTATCCATACCTGTTTTAGCAAGCACCAGTTTATAAAAAAGAAATAATTTTTTAAACTTTGCTTCATGGTCTGTTCCGTCACCGAATTCTATGATGTGATTACCTAAAGTTGGCACCATCTCGAATTCCTTTTGCGGCGTAATGTCTATCTGGCTGATTTGTGCCATCCAGAACGGATCATTCAATAAAAACAAACTAAGGTCTTTGATGTCCCTGATCAGCTTTCTTTCAGCGGGCGTTCTGTTCTTCTTTACTTCTATGGGGTAACCTGTGAATACAGGAAGCTTCGCATACATCTTTTCCGACAAAGGCATTCTGTGTCCGCTGCTGTCAATGTAGAAG